>JAHKLG010000050.1 GCA_029856625.1 Candidatus Njordarchaeota archaeon
AAAAGCCATATAATTCGCGTCGTTCCTCAACGTAGATACCAAAGGCAGCTTTTCTACTATTCATATCCTCTTCTAATGTTTCAAAAGAAACCCTGACAAACTCTCCATTAATCTCAAAAAAATGGGATAGCTTACTTTCTATCTCCCTTAAAAAATTAGCAGGAATCGTTCCTTCAATTTCACGATGCCATCTTCCTATTTGTATAGAAGAATGATTATAGTCTACGAGATATGCCACAATATAGTCATATCCAAGTCTCTTTAATGCTGTATACCGATGCATTCCATCTAATATCACTCCAGAATTCTTATCCACTATTATGGGGTGCTTAAATACTCCAGATTTAGACATTAATCTTATCAGCTTAGTAAGATACTCTTCTATAATCTCCTCATGCACATATAGAGACTGTAGCGGAACAATAGCTATTTCCGCTTCGAATATTTCATCCTCATTCCCAAGATGAATCATTTTGAACATTTCTCATGCCCTAAGGGAACCCCTAGAAGAGCTCATTAAGTATTATTTATCATAGAAAAGTATCCCTCTAGGCAAAAGATACGGAGTGTATTGGAAAGTTCAAAAATATTTGCTAACACTTTAAGCGCTTTACTGATGCGCTACTTAGATTATATATCCTCCAACATATCCTGTTAATTTTTGAGTGAATAATATATAGGAGATCGCAAGAAAGCCGAACAGCAGCAGTGCAAAACCAAGAGCAAGGTATAATCCTTGGTACTCTATGTCCGTAAAGTGTTCTACAGAACTCCTCGTAATATAAGCTCCTAGGACACTCATGAAGAGCAAAGCAGTGATAATGATCCCCTCACTTAATGTTTGTCTGCTTAGATCTGGAATTATAAGTCTTGGCACTCTTGGCCCAATTATTGCAGGAGGCAAATTAACGGCCATGTAAATGACTCCACTAGCGAATATCACGCATAAAAGCGATAAGAATAGAAATACTGCTCGACGATTACTTTCCTCTGAAAGGTCAATTTTAGGAAGCGTTAATTTGTATTTCGGTTTATAAAAGAGGGGGATCCAGGGAATTTTTATCTCTCTTCTTTTAGCCATTATCAAAAACCCCCATAACACTCTCAATTATATTACATTATTTCACTTCAACAACTCTATTATTCTTTTTATTACTACCTCTGCGGCTCTCTCTTGAGCTTCATACGTTTGTGCTCCTATGTGAGGCGTGAGTATTACGTTTGGGAAACCAAGTAGTTTTCTCACAAAAGGATTATCTGGTTTTAGATTAGTATCAGCTGCTAATCCAGCTATTTTGCCGGATTCCAGCCCCCATATTATTGGATCTGGATCGAAAAGCTCCATTCTGGCGGTATTTATTAATAGCACTCCCTCCTTCATCTTCTTGACTTCCTCCCAACTTATCATGCCTCGTGTCTCTGGTAATAATGGAACATGAATAGAGATTATATCCGATTCTCTTAACAGATCATCCATAGTGACAAATTTTGCACTGCCCCCGACGAGTTTTAGCATCTCTTTGGCTTTTTCGGGGAACTTATCATATCCAAGGACATTCATTCCTAAAGCATTAGCAATCCTGGCAACTCTGCTTCCAATGTTCCCTACACCTATTATACCTAATGTCTTTCCCCTAAGCTCTGCCCCCATACAATAATTTTTCGCCCAGAAACCTCTTCTAAGGCTTTCATCTCCGAAAAGTATCCTTCGAGAAAGAGCAATCATTAAGCCAATAGTGAGCTCAGCCACAGAATCCGCGGTAGCTGGCCCAGCATTAATAACGCTTATTCCCTTCGCTTTTGCAGTATCTACATCAATATTATCTAATCCTACTCCCACACGAGCTATGACTTTGAGTCTCCTCCCTCTCTCAATGACCTCTTTAGTGACCTTTGTTCGACCCCGCACAACAAGAGCATCATAATCCTTAATGATATTTAGGAGATCATTTTGAGAAATCCCAGGGCAGTAGTCATATTTTATACCAGCCTCTTCTAATAATTTAAGACCTTTCTCGGATATAGGATCTGTAATTAAAATTCTTACCATATTTGAGACACCTCAAGCAAATAATTCAGATATATCCTCCCCCTCCTTTTCTTTGACTTTAGGATATAACGCTTCGACCTTTTTTGATAGTTTTTCATATAATAGTAAAAAATCTTGTCCACCATAATTGGATAATATTTTACGCAAGTTACTTGTTAATCTAGGAGCAATAAAGAATAACAGACGATGAATATAATAAAGGAAAATTGTTCTTAACCAATCATTATCCTCCAAACCCTTCCTCTTTAAATACTCGCATGCCTCCATAAATTTCCTCATGACATAATTTAGTAATTCTACAATTTCATGGATTTTATCCTCATTAATCTTAGATAAATTCTCTATCTCTGCAATAGGTAGAAGTGCTTCAAGAATAAAGGGAATCGGATCACCCATTATCAGACGTAATCCAGTAAAGGCCAATGGATCATTCTCTATAGCCTCAATTACTTTCTTAAATACATTCGGTTTCCTTATGATGGCAGCCTTAAATATAATCTTCGCTTCGAAGTTCCAATTAGCAATCTCCTCTAAAGCGTCTTGAGTAATGAGCACTATAGTCTTCGGAGATAACTTATCATAAACACTGATAGGTGGAGGCGTCAGCGGTACTGCTGCAAGAATAATGTCAGGGGAAACCTTTAATATTGTCATACTAGTCATGCCAAACGCATTCATAGCTGTTTTAAGGTATCTCTCACCAATAGTTCTAAGAGTTCTTACAACCGAGTCTACCTCCTCTGAGTTAATTAGTGCAGAAATCTTGGTAACCTCTTGTAATACGATATCCCCAAGATCAGTAATCTCTTCACCCGCAATCTCTATTTTGTCTAAATTATTTTTTAGCAAGTTGAGAATCTCTTCTGTATCATTATTACTTCCTAAATCTTCTTGGCGCACAATTAATGTTCTGGTCAGAGCTTCTAATACCGTAGGTAACATCAGAAGAAAAAGTTTTCTATTCATGTAATCATGACTTTCTAATTCGTTTAAAGTCCTCTTAAATACATTTAATAAATTATCCTTTTTTTCAAGGATAGGAGAGATCCTCGCTGAAAGAGATGATCTGTCTTTTTCTGAAAGATAGCTTATAGTTTTTTCAAGAGACTTTGCATGAATCGCTATAGCTAATTCAAAGAGCCTTCTTAAACCCACTTTCTCGCATAAATCCCAGAAATCCTCATCATTTTGAATCTTGAGCAATCTTTCGAATGCTTCCTCCTCAAATTCTCCTTTTTCTATGAATTGTTGTAATATTTTCGGTCCCCCACCTTTCCAAACGACATAAAGAGTTACAAGGAGGAAATACACGGAGATCCATTCGATTAGAAAAGCCTTTGCATATTGGGGATAATCAAGTTCTATTAAAGTTCTTGCTATTAGTTTTGTTTCTGAAATCCATGCATCTACCAAATCGCTCGAAACCACCACTTTCTCGCCTTTAGCTCTGAATATCGGTTTAAATCTAGCGATAGTTAATTTAATAAGTCTCTCCCGTGCATCTCGAATATTCTTAAATTCATCAGCTTTTAGTTTTATGACCTCATTCACGTTCGTGTCTATTCTATCGGTAACTTGTTTTAGATCCCAAATACTCGTAGTAGTTGGAAATAAGAGATATTTTATTGCTACTAGTACATCGTCTGGAATGTTCACGATAGTGTTCACCTTCTCTAGCTTTAAAGGTAATTTATGGCAACATACTACTACATAAAGATAATCTTTTTGGTAAAATGGCACTACCGTACCTTATTCTGATACCGTTAGCCTTAATGTTCAAAGTACATATTATCAGTTTATTTTCTCTATCCCCCGGGAAAAATATCTTCATGAGAAATATTATCAAATTACATTGTGCTACGAGGGATTTTAATGACAGTAGAGATAAACAAGGAGGATATTTTTAGACTTGCTAAAAAACTTTGTGAGACGCCCTCGCCTTCTGGCTTTGAGAGTGAGATACGTGAGGTGTTAATTGAGGAGATAAGGGACTATGTTGATGAGTTATGGATTGATTCTATGGGTAACTTGATTGCAAAAAAAGCGGGACAAGGAGAAGGTAAAGTCATGATTGCTGCTCATATGGATGAAATCGGGCTCATGATAACAAATATTGATAAGAATGGTTTTCTTAGGTTTGTTCCTGTAGGAGGATGGAGCCCAAGAATATTACCAGCTCAACGTGTTTTAATACGTACGATAGATGGCAACACTGTTCATGGAGTTATAGGAATAAAGCCGCCGCATATCGAGAAACCCGAAGAGAGACAAAAAGTAATTCCTTTAGAGAATTTATTCATAGATATCGGTGTTACATCGGATGAGGAAGCAAAAAAACTCGGCATTGAGGTAGGTTCTATAGCTGTGATAGAAAGCACTGTTGAAAGACTAGGAAATCCGGATGTTATTACCGGTCGCGCTTTTGATGATAAAATAGGTGTTGTGACTGCTGTCGAGACACTTAAAGTGCTGGAGGATAGTAAAGTAGACGCCTATTTCGTGTTTACTGTTCAAGAAGAAGTGGGTTTAAAAGGGGCTAGAACAGCCGCATTTAGCATCAATCCGGATATCGGGATAGCAATAGATGTTACAATAGCCGCTGACGTCCCTGGAACTCCCGAGCATGCAAAAATCGTAAAACTGGGGAAGGGACCCGCTATTAAGGTAATGGATGGAAGAGCTGGAAGCGGATTAATAGCGCATCCCGCTATTCGCGATTTACTTATCGCAGTGGCGAAAGAAGAAAAAATACCTTATCAACTTGAAGTCCTTCCAGGTGGAACAACAGATGCATCCGCAATTCAAATTACTAGGGAAGGGATACCAGCAGGCGCTATCTCTATACCTACTAGGTATATTCACTCCCCTATTGAGATTGTGCATCTAGAAGACGTAACGAATGCCGTAAAACTTCTAGCAAAGGCGATCAAGAAAGTAGATTCCGCATGGATAAATAATGTGTTAAGGAGAAGAATAAAGTAATTCTTAAAAATTTTTGCTAATCTCTCTAACTCTCTACATATTCTTATTCTTACCTAAAAGATTCTTTAATTGCACTAAAACCTACAGCCCTTAAGCAAGCCTAGGAGCTCGCAAATTATTCAGAAGTTATCATAATGGTATAAAGAAGTTTGCTACGGAGAGGATAAATGCCGCTTAAATGGCTTGGAAAACACCTTATGATAAAAAGTAAGTTTGCGAAGGATATCATTAGCGGGAAAAAGCGGGCTACGATCAGGCTTGGTAAGGTAGAGGTAAAGGCTAATGAATTCCTTATTCATTCTGGAGGAAGAATAATTGCGCGCGCCAAATTAAAGAATGTCCGTTATAAAAAGGTGAAAGAGCTCAGTGATGAAGATGCGCTTCTTGATGGTTTAAGTTCAAGAGAGGAACTAATAGATGAATTGAGAAATTATTATAATAATATAACGGATGACGACATTGTTACTATAATAGAATTCGAAGTCATTGAGATACTAAATGAATCTGAAGAGAAATATATTGGAGGATTACCACCATACAAAATCGCTCAATTAGCCTTACAACATCTTAAATTATCTGATAGGGAAGAAGTAGTCCTAAAAACGCTGGTTAGTACTAGGAGTATAAGGAAAACAGCAAAAAAACTATTCGGTAAACTTTCGATGCGTTGGAAGGTCCGAAATATTGTAAGAAAAGCGGCTAGAATGTTGCTTGAAATGGGAGTATTGGAAGAGAACAAGTAAAAGTACTATAGATAAGATACCAAGCAATATCTTAACTCTAGGCAGAAATTATTTGGCTCAGGTAGCATCTCACATATGAAAAATTACTAATGTGATCTTTATGGAAAGAATTATTGCCCTTATGACTGATTTTGGATATTCAGATGGATACATTGGTGTTATGAAGGGAATAATCCTCTCAATTAATCCCAACGCAATAATTGTGGATTTAGCTCATAATCTGCCCAAGTTTAATATTAGATATGCCGCCTTCGTACTATATACTGCTTATAAATACTTCCCAAAAAACACTATCTTTGTATGTGTTATAGATCCAGGAGTAGGTACTTCTCGAGAAGCAATTATAATAAAGACCCGGAACTACTTCTTCATAGGACCTAATAACGGACTCTTTAGCCTTATACTCAAAGAAGAGAATGTAGAAGAAGTAAGGAAAATAGAGAATAGAAAATACATGATGCCAAATGTTTCGGTCACCTTCCATGGCAGAGATATATTCGCCCCAGCGGCAGCTTACTTATCACTAGGCATTCCAATTGAAAAGTTTGGGACTTCACTGACACCAGACTCGTTAGTTATGCTTCCCTTTAATGAACCAGAAATCAATCTTACGAAACATGAATATTCTTGCGAAATATTGGCTATCGATAGTTTTGGTAATGTTATTACAAATATACCAGGAGATATTTTTTCACACAACGAAAGAGAACATTCTGTCTTCTTAGTCAAGATTCATAATGAAAGACATGTTGCCAGAAGAGTTAAAACTTATGGAGAAGGAAGGAAGGATGAGTTGCTAGTTCTTATCGGAAGTCATGGTTTTGTGGAATTAGCGATAAATAAAGGGTCAGCTAAAGACAGAATAAAAGTGAAAGAAGGTGATAAAATTGTCTTACAAGCTTTAGAATAGGTCATTATTCGTATTTTTCTAGCTCCTTTTTATTTACGCCTCTGAATAATTTAATTAAGATATCTCTCATTTTGATAGCATCCTGCTCGAGAACAGGTGATTCTGAAATTATTGTTGCCTTAATGTCATTCCACTCCAACAAAATTTCAGCCAATGGAATAAATTTCGGTCCTACTCCTTCCCCAAATACCCTATGTCGTCGCTCCCCTTTTTCAGTGTACTCAACTTTTGTAAAGTGCGAGTGCAGTTCCTTTAACTTTTTACTTCCCAGCTCCGATTCAATTTTTTCAAAAAGATTTTCATAGTCTTTCCTAGTGTTAAGAATTCCTCCTTCCCTAGCATGTATATGAGCAAAATCAAGAACAGGTATCGAATGTGGAACCTCTTTAACAATCTCTATGATTTCATCTAAGCTCCCCACTTGGGACTTCTTTCCCATAGTTTCGGGGCCAATTAATGGGGAAAATCCCTTCTTTTTAGCTAATCTAGCTATCTCTTTTAACGATTCAATGATTAGTTCTAATGCTTCTCTCGGCTCTCTTTTACCGTAATACCCAGGGTGGAAAACTACAACTTTAGCACCCATCCAATGTGCTACTTCTAATGCTTTAAGTAATCGTTCTTTAGAAGCTTCTATTACTGCTTCATTCTCCGAGCTAAAATTAATCGCGTAAGGAGCGTGAAGAGATAATTTAACGCCATTTTTTTCTGCTTCTTCTCTGAGAGCTTCTGCCCTATCCTTAGTTATATTTATTCTCCTTACTTGCTGAACCTCTAATGCATTAAGATGAATCCCCCTTAAGAACTCCGGTACTTTAAGAAGATCTCCCGTAAACCCTATAGGCTTGCCAGCGGGCCCTAATCTGATTCTTTTAAACAAATCTGATACTCTCATTCATAACGCCTTAATTAGTATTTACCAGCTCTATGTAATTAGCTCGTAGTAACTTTTTATAAGCTAGAGATATTTTTAGGACGCAGTTATTTTTCTGTTTGGTTCTTTTTAGTAGGTTATCCTTCGATGATTAAATCATGAACTACTTTTTTATTTCCAAAAGTCATTATGTTTTCAAAAGTATTTTATTAATTAAACTAGTATCTTTTGAGGAAAACAAAATGTCAAGCGAAGCGCCTCACATCGCTGAGAGAATATTAAGGTCGACAAGTTTGGGCATTCTCTCAATATTACTATTACTTGGAGGCATTGACTTTATCTACAATATTAGGGTGCCATTGTGGATTCTGAAAAGCTATTCTTCATCATTATTACTTACAGTAGGATTCGTTAGCTTATTATGTGGCTTAACAAGTTTAGTTTTAGGAATAATTTTTGGGGCAATAGAAGAATATAGAAAAGCTCTCAAATTTGGTGTTGCTTTCCTATTATTTGTTGGATTAGGCAACCTTATAATACAGTCTTTGACGAATAATCTTCTTAAAGCATACAATTTGTATGGTATCTCTCCCTTACTCGAACCGTTAGGCGACATCCTACTCATATTGGCTGGAATTATCGGCATTAAGAAAACTGCCAAAGTAGATGATAGAAATCTAAAACCAGTCATACTTGTTCTTGCGCTTACGATACTTCCGATGGTAATTATGGCAGTGCGTAATACTATGACTAGTATGTCACATTATGGGATATTTTCCGAATTCTTCCTACAAATAATCGCTATAGGAAACAATAACCTCGCTTACGCACCTTTTGGAGCATCCCTCGCGTTTTTCAGTCTCCT
>JAHKLG010000051.1 GCA_029856625.1 Candidatus Njordarchaeota archaeon
TAAAACGAAAGGCCACATTCCTCCAGCATGCCTCCAGAATTCGCTTATCCACTTAGGTACGTTATAATATGTCTGCGGATTCGTCACATCAAATACCACTAGCGCAGCCCGCGCCCCCTTATAGTAAAGTGGTCTAACTTGATCAAAGGTAGGTTGCCCCGCTAGGTCCCATAAGAACCAATTAATTATTACTTCTCCCACTCTCTCATCATAATATCTTTGTGTTTTTATGTAAAAATCTGCTCCGATAGTCTTCTTGTACTCGTGAATAAAAGACTGACCTAGAAATCTACGTGCAATGGAGGTTTTTCCCACACCTCCATCTCCTATAAGAACAATTTTAACCTGCACCGTTTTTGGTGACACCTTCTTTTTTGCTATATCTGTCATTTATTAGCCACCATTACATGGTTTATCGGTGAACTATAGAAGAACAGTTTTTTTCATTTTTAAAGTAATCACTTATTCGATAATCCCCTTTCATGACTCCTATTGTAGTAATGGGAATGATAATATCGGGTTTTTTCGAAAAATCCTTTAAAGAGAGATCTTTTCGGCCCTTTAGGATTTGAACTATCAATACTATTAACCACTATTGACATAACTGATTTCTGAAAAAAATTGGTACCAAGTATTATCCATCTGTACAAAAAAACGTAGCACAACCAATTTATCTGTATTATGCGTATGTTTTCCTTGTATTTTTATCGTATTTCCAGATTTAATAAAACCATGCGAAAGCTTGAGTATAAAAGGATGTAATATCAACGCTTAATCATTGAATAGGCGTTTTATATGATCTCCACCAATGATGTCTGCCTGATTAAAAATGATTTAAAGTGCCCCTACTGCGGATCTTCTAACTTGAAATTTAATGATTATGGCGCTTTGGTATGCCTTAATTGTGGATCCGTGATAGAAGATGTTGAGCTTTGTACCGAGAATGAAAGGAGATTTTTTAGCACTGACGATTTTCTACAATTACAAAGAACTACATTACCAGAAGACCCTACGTTACAAAACATCAACACCGATTTATTACGGATTTCCCATAAATCGCCTAAAAAATACCTGTCTTACGAAACAAATAGAGAAAAAATGTTAAGAAAATTAAGAAACATCGTACGTGAATTTTCTAAGAATTTGCATTTTCCGCAATTCACAATAAAGACAGCATTGAATATATTACTTAGATACGCACAAAAGTATAGTATAAGAGAGAGGGAATTATTACCTTTCACTGCAGCTGCGCTTTATATAGCTGCGAAGCAGACAGGTCACCCCTGCCCCCTAGAAAGAATTCTAAAGACCGGAAATCTCAGCAAAAAGAGAATCTCCCGAGCTTATAAAAGGCTTAGAGAAAGATTAGGTATACAGATTCAACCCGTTAATCCTGAGTATTACATCATCTCTTTCGGTAGGGAGCTAGGTCTGTCTGGGAAAGCTATAAGATTAGCTGTTAAGATATTAAAACATGCTTATAAAAGAGGATTAGCGATTGGGAAAGATCCTGCGGGACTAGCTGCTGCCTCTCTCTATGCCGCTTCTATGATCACTGGGGAATATAGGTCTCGAAAAAAGATAGCTGAAGTTGCCTTCATAACAGAGGTTACTATCAAGAATAGGTATCAGGAGCTGAAGAAACACTTATCTGATCTTATCATCTTCAAGAAAACTTAATGAGAAAAGGTTCGTTATTCTTTAATAGTATACAATACCTCAAAAATCGAAATCATATTTAAATTAGACAATCATTTGTTATTGATAGTTATTATCTTAAAATGTGATACGTCGAACAAGAAATATTATTTGATTTCTAGGTCTAAATTTGCTGAGGCGAGAAAAATTGTCGATTAGACCGAATAATAATGAAGAGAAATATTCATTCGAATTCAAGATAGAGAATTGTGTAGGATCAGCCAATTTGGGCATTACAATAGATCTTCAGGAATTGTATAAAAGGCTCCTAAAGCTTCAAAATGAGATGAGGGAAACCACAGGGGGCGGTGAATTTATTGATGAATGGCCTTTCCTCGTCAGACATCAACCAAGAGAATTCCCTGGTCTTATTTTGAAACTGAGGTATAAGGTGCGAGCAAGCTTACTAATTTTTAGTTCGGGGAATATTGTGATTACTGGAGCTAAGAGTAGGGAGGAAATAGAGAAGGTAGCGGAGATCGTTGTGGACTTATTAAGAAAAGCGGGATTTAATGTTGAAGAAATACCGAGAATAGAGCTACAGAACATTGTGGCAAGTGCTGATCTCAAGAAGCCCATTAATTTAGAGTTAGTAGCAATGCTCGGAGGAGAAAAAGTCGCTTATGAACCAGAAATTTTTCCTGGACTAATTTATAGGATTGATCGTCCAAAAGTTGTTCTTCTCCTCTTTAGATCTGGTAAAGTAGTATGTACTGGCGCTAAATCTCGTGAGATGATTATTGAAGCTCTTAAGATTATTGATGAGCAATTGAGAGAAATGAACGCATATGTAGAAGAATTAAGCTTTTGAAAGCAGTCTTCTCTTTAAATAGTACTCTACACCGTCTTTACCTATAACTCGTATCCATCTAGCGACTAAATATTTTTTCTCACCCCACCATCTGGCGATACCATAGGCAATAATGAATTCTTCTCTCTTTATCTCTTCAGTGTCAACCATGTATAAAACCTCATTATATGCTACGATCTCACATATTATTTCGGGGTTCTCTATATCTTCAACAATAATAATAATTCCTCCTTCAGTTTCTTTAACCTCTCTCACTCGCCCTATCAATTTAAGATACTTTAAGTATACTTTCTTGGGATCTATATGCATGAACTCTCCTGGCGTTAAAAGAGGAGAACCACTCATCAGTAAAAGCCTCATCTCACTTATAACTAATAATTTTTTGATTGAAAGTAATAAAAGAAGTCAGATAATCTATATGTTACAGCAACTCGATCGTTTTCTTGATGAGCTCTATAACTTTAGGCCTAACTCTATCAAATAACTTGAGAACTTCTTCGTGCGAAACTCTATCTTGTAAACCTGCAGCATAATTTGTTACTATACATATTGTTGCATAGCATATTTCCAATTCTTTAAAAAGAAAAACCTCGGGAACCCCTGTCATGCCAACTAAGTCACCACCAATCATTGCGAAAAACCGTATTTCTGCAGGGGTTTCAAACCGTGGTCCTTCTGTGCATACATAAGTCCCACCATCGTGTACTTTGATTCCAATCTGCTCCGCTGCTTTAAGTATTTTCTTTCTAAGATTGTTGCAATAAGGCTCCGTAACATCTGTATGCACCACCCCACATTTTTTCCTCCCATCTGGAAATACTATTTCAAAATCGCCATCAAAGAACGTGTAAACACGAGACTTCGTGAAATCAATCACTTGGTCAGGAATAACAAGAGAACCCGGTGGAATATCTTTTCTTAAAGATCCAACCGCATTCGTTGCGATCACGTATCTAGCGCCAAGTTTAAAAAACACAAATGCGTTCGCTCTATAATTTACCCTGTGTGGTGGTAACTTATGCCCTTTTCCATGTCTTGATACAAAAGCTATTTTCTTTTCTTTAAGGGTTCCTAGTATAACATTAACCGTGCCAAACGGTGTTTCGATGGCCTTTTCTTCTTTATTCTCCAATTCAAAGAATTCATAAAATCCAGAACCACCGATAATTCCAGCATCAACTCTCATGTCATTAAAACCTCAAATGATTCTTCTAAACCAAAATAAATAGTGATAAAAACTTTTAAGTGATAACCAAGCAATTGATTAAAAGCATTAACACATAATATCTGTGCTGAATGGTGACATAAAGTGGGCAAAAGAGCCAAGCTTGAAATCCCATCAGAAATACTGAATAAATTCACTAAACCAAGTGAATATAGGCATCTACTGAGGTTAGTTCATATAGATGTTAGGGGGGATATTCCACTCTACTATGCTTTAACACAAGTAAAAGGGATAGGACCAACACTAGCCAATGCTATTATAAGAGTCTTAAATCTAGATCCCAATATGCCAGTAGGGTTCTTAACCGATGAGCAAATTAAGATAATAGAGAACGTCGCAAGAGATCCTACAAAATACGGCATCCCTGGATGGCTCCTTAATAGACCACGTGACCCCCAGACAGGAAAAAATCTTCATTATATTGGCCCAGATCTAGTGTTAAGAATTAGGCAGGATATTGAACTAATGAAACAAATTAAATGCTGGAAAGGCATTCGCCACGCACTCGGTCTTAAAGTCAGGGGTCAAAGAACCAGAACTACTGGAAGAAAAGGCCTAACTGTAGGTGTAACTAAGAAGAAATCTTAAAGGTGATACTTATGGGCGATCCTAAAAGACAAAGAAAGAAGTATGAAACACCTACTCATCCATGGCAGAAAGACCGTTTAATTGAAGAATTGCGACTTGTGGGGCAGTATGGATTAAGAAATAAACGAGAATTATGGAGATTTAAAACCATGTTGTCAGAAATAAGGGCAAGAGCACGACAACTTTTAGCAGTTTCTCCTGAAGAAAGACAGGCGCAGGAAAAGGCGCTTATCAGGAGATTATACGAAATGGGTATTCTAGATGAAAATGCAACATTAGATGACGTCCTAAGCCTCACTGTTGAGGATCTTCTCAAACGCCGTTTACAAACAGTTGTTTATGAACTAGGCATTGCAAGAACAATTCATCAAGCTAGGCAAATGATTGTTCATAGGCACATAACGGTTAATGGTAGAGTAGTTACCTCCCCGAGCTATATAGTTAAGAGAAGTGACGTAGTAGCGCTTCATCCAAGATCACCATTTAATAAGATTTTAAAAGAAACTCAGGCAACTCTAGCATCTCCAGAGGCATCTAAAGGAGAAGAGTAAAAATGAATTATTATCCACCAAATTTGTGACTAATCTATAAATAATGAAACAACGGAAGTGATTATAATGCCCGCGGAGAAAGAAGACCCTCTAAAAATTGGTATCGTTCACATCTATGCTAGCAAAAATAATACTATTGTTCACATAACTGATGCTACTGGGGCGGAAACAATTTCTAGAAAAAGTGGGGGTATGTTCACGGATGCTGACAGGAATAAACCTACTCCTTGGGTGGCTATGCTTGTAGCCAAGGCAGCAGCTGAAGAAGCTCGTGCTGCTGGAATTACACGCGTGATAGTACGTGTACGTGGTATTGGCGGGAATAGATCTCCTCAGCCAAATAACCGGGCAGCTAGTGCAGCTATTAAGGCTCTAGTCAGAGCTGGCCTCAAAATTATATCGATCGAAGATGTCACGCCTATACCACATGATAGTATTAGGAAACCTGGAGGCAGAAGGGGTAGAAGAGTCTAGCGGTGATAATTTATGAGTAGTAGAGGACGCTTGAGAAGAAAGAGAAAATTCTGGATAACTGCTTATGCCCCAGAGCTTTTAGGAGGCGTTAATAGACCACTAGCGAAAATTCTATGCAGTGAGCCAGAAGATTTGATTAATCGCATAGTATTAGTTAAGGGAGTAGAGTTCACAAGAGATTTTGAGGATAGAGGTATGAATCTATACTTCAGGATAGTAAGAGTAACGCCTAGTGGAGCCTTTACTACACTTATCGGTCATGACTATGTTCGTGAAGTAATCTCATCAAAAGTTCGGAGAAGAATGTCCCGTGTTGAGGTTATAACTCGCGTGTATACAAAGGATGGACATAGAGTGAAGGTAAGTGTTCTAGCAATGACTACTCATCGCTGCAGAGAAATTCATAAGAGACTTATAAGAAAAATCTTCGAGGAATTCTTAGCCAATAAAGCAAAGGAGCATACATATGAAGAATTCATATATCATCTAGCTATTGCTAAGACTTGGCATGCTGAGATGATAAGACTTGCTCACAAAGTATATCCATTACGGGAATTCTTAATCTATAAGAGCAGAGCGGAAACGGCCATCGTACCTGCTGATGAAATAGAAAAAGCGGTAGAACAAAAAGAGGAAATAGGAAAAAGAGCAGAGACATTCGCCCTAAGAAAATAGTCTTACCCTTTCTTAGCTAAAACAATTTCTATCGTACTTATCCTATCAATTCTTCCCTCGGGATTCTTCACCACATTTGTTCCAATTTTTATAGACTCTACATCTACTACATTCCTCATATATCGTGTTCTAACAATTTCAGCAATATCAACTGCTCTGCTTATTCCAGCCCCTCTAGCTAGAATTCTGATTTTTTTCACATCTTTATTCATCATAGTGCTTATAACCGCAATTATATAGTTCATTAAACCCTTTCTACCCACGAATATTGTCGGGATTTCCTCTTGAGCCATATACCTCACCATATTTTTGCTTTTATTCTCGGAAATAAGGATGAGATAAGCAGAGAGTGTGGGATCATGGTTCCCTAATCGCGATGATAAGATACTCTAAAATTAATTATAAGCAAAAGAAATGATTTTAGCCGTAATAATTAGTTAACCTGCTACTAAAATTATAAAGATTACTAACTGAACTTTTAATACTAGAGATTAAGTTTCTTTCCCATGCCCTATAAGTCGCTGAGCTCCGTCTTTTCTTATTATTACGGTGTCTTCTGCTTGAGCAATATAGCTTCCTTCTTTCTCTACTAAGACTGGGTAAGATATCAATACTCCAACCATATCCAGTGTTGCCAGACCAATACGAATATCCTCCTCTCTAAATTTGTTAAGTAGCCATCTCATAGTAAATGGTAATCCTTTTCTTTCCCTATAAACATGTCTAAGAATGTCTCTTGCAATCCTTACACGGATTGGCAGTCGCTTAGGAAGCTCTGGTAATATACTATAAATTCGGATATCATCGGAAGCTCTAGCATAACCTTCTCCGTTAGTCACGAAGATCTCTACTGCATATACTTCTCCTTCCTCTATTATTCCAGCGCTTTTTACGGATGCTGAAGTAGGAACTTCTTTTTCTCCATGCAGCAAATACTGATCAAGGAGATGACCATTCAGATTTCTAATTACTTTGAAACCCCTCTCTTTAACATAGTCTTCAATAATTTCTCCTATGTATGAAAGACGTGTTCTTGGCTTCATTGCCTCAATGGCTCTTCTTAGCGCCTCCTCTGCCACTTTTATCATTTCCTTTTTATCCTCATCCTCTCCGAAGTAGAAAGTTATCGCTCTATCCACAGGATACCCGTCTATGTGAACACCAAAGTCAATTTTTATCATATCTTCAGTCGATATTTGTTTTGCTTCTTCTGGTAATGGTGTATAATGAGCAGCTATATCATTGATGCAGATATTTACAGGAAACGCTGGTGAACCGCCTCTCTTCCTTATTTCTTCTTCGATTCTTTCTGCGATTGTTAGAATTTTCTCCGCCGGTTTAGTAATTGTAGAGATTATTTCTTGCTCGACAGCTCTAGCAATTGCGGCCGCTTTAAGGTATTTCTCTAATCTTTCTTCCTCTGTCTTAGCTGAGCTCTCCAAAACTTCTCACCAATTGGTTATTCCCGTGATCTCTTTAATGAAACTATCTTTGGTTTACCTAACATAACCCAGTACTCCACATACGTACCAGGCTGAATCTTATTTCTTAGATCCTCTCCCTCCGGCATACGCATTTCAATCACTTCATAGGTTTCTGCGTCCATTACTTCTACAGTATCTCCCATGACGTTTATTACTTGCCCTTCGCGCTTTGATATGATTGGAACTGGAATCTTATCGCTCACTGGCTTTATTATTGTGCGCTTAACACCGTCAAATACCCCTATAGCTACGATTCTAGCTTTTGCACTTCCATGTTTTCCTGGCTTACTTTTTGAAATAGATACAACTTTGCTTGGTTCGCCATCAATAATAATGTAATGTCCTTCCTTTATCTTAGAAATTGGCACGTACTTTACATCTCCAGACAATTCGTCAGACATTGTACATCACCCGTTATTTTTACTGAAATAATGCGACAATAACCACTAATTTAACTTTTTAAATAAAAATGTATAAGCAAGAAGAATTCAAGTCGCTTTATACTAATACAAACGTTTTACTTATCATCGTTGATTAGACATGTGTAATATCTAGAAGTGGAATAAAAAGAAAAATTTATAAATAGACTGAGAAAGCTAAAAGACAATACCATAATAGTCTTTCAAAGTTATCTTGTAAGAGGCTCTCATATGGTTAAGTTCTGCCCTAAATGCGGCTCGATCATGACGATTAAGAGAGAGAATAATAAGACGATCGCATATTGTAGTGTATGCGGATTCTCAATGGAACTTACTAAGAAAGAAAAAAGCGTCGGTCTTACTCCTTCAGAAATCAATGAAAAAACAGCAATCAAATCTGGAGTGATCAAGGAAAAACCCCTAAAAAAGATTCTTATAGACGAAGACACAGTAAAAGAGGCATTAAGTCTCCTCGGAGAATCTGAATCAGAATA
>JAHKLG010000052.1 GCA_029856625.1 Candidatus Njordarchaeota archaeon
AATTGTCTATTATTGCAATAAAGAATGTATTTGATTCTTAATATGCTTGAGTTATGTGAATATTTATTAGCATTCTGGAATTAAGTGAAAATATTCAAGGTTAAGGAATGATAAAAGGGACTAATGTTGGTTAGTGTTGAAGAGGTTGTAGAGGCTATTGCTAAGCGGACAGATATTTTAGAGAAACTAGCAAAGATGCTGCTGCCAGAACTGGAAAAGTCAGTAATACTCAGGGAATTGAGAGAACTAAAGAAGGCCTTCCAGGAAGAACAAAGGGGGCTTAGAGAAGACTTCAATAAAATGCTGGCTCGCATTGAGGCGATTGAGGCCGAGCAGAGAAGCCTCAGAGAGGAGCAGAAGAGGCTTAGAGAAGACTTCAATAAAATGCTGGCTCGCATTGAGGCGATTGAGGCCGAGCAGAGAAGCCTCAGAGAGGAGCAGAAGAGGCTTAGAGAAGACTTCAATAAAATACTGATCGAGATAAAGGAAATGCGGATCTCTTATAGGAGACTAGACACTGCTTTCAGGCGATTAGAGTCTAGAATATTAGTGGGCTTTAATTCGTTAAGGAAATTTGCGGGTGTTACTTTTGAGGAGTTCGTGCGGGAGATGTTGACGGGAAGCTTGCAAAGGCTTGGGGTGTTATCTCCTAATAAGAGGCTTGAGAGAGTGGTGATTGATAGTGAGGAGATCAATTTGTTTTGCGATGATCCTCTGATTGTCGGTGAGGTTACCAGTTTTGCTGAGAGTGTGGAGGAAGTTAGAAAATTGTTGAAGAAGGCTGAATTAGTTGAAAGGAAGTATGGCAAAAAACCAAGACTTTTCTTGGTTGTTTTAGCTGCAAATAGAGATGTTGCTAGGGAGATAAGAGCATTAGCGAGAGAACACAATATTGATCTCATGTTAGGAAAAGTAGTGGAATAAACCTCTAGTCTTTTTATAAAACATAAATCATCCTTCTACCTTTTCTAGATCATCAAAGAGATAATTTTCTTAACTTTGAATACATTCTCTATTGCAATAATAAACTCTTAAAATATCAATTAGTATGCTCTCTTCTAAAAACGTCTTATACCTCGCCATTATATATCGGATTTCCTTATCACCTTTTCTGATACGATCGATATCCAGATCGTCTTCGGTGATCAAATTTGGATTTAGCATCAATCCTTTCCTCACCTGGAGGAGAAGAAGTCATCTTAATGGGGAATGAGGCTATAGCTCGTGGTGCTATTGAGGCTGGGGTTAGAGTTGCTACAGCGTATCCTGGAACACCAAGCACTGAGATTATCGAATCCCTTTCTCTTGTAGCTGAGGAAATGGGTATACATGTGGAGTGGGCTGTGAATGAGAAGGTTGCTCTTGAAATAGCTTTAGGAGCTGCCTTCTCGGGGGTTAGAGCTCTCGTAGCTATGAAGGCTCCTGGAATCAATGTAGCGTTAGATGCTTTAATGAGTGCTGCTTATTCTGGAACGATTGGTGGTTTAGTAATTGTTGTCGCGGATGATCCCGGTCCACATACTACTCAAACAGAGCAGGATAGTAGATGGCTGGCCAAGATGACTTGGCTCCCAATGATTGAGCCATCGGATCCTAGAGATGCGAAAGAGTTCGTTAAGAGAGCTTTCGAATTATCTGAGGCACTAGAACTTCCTATAATCTTCAGAACAACTACTAGGATAAATCACTCCTCAGCTAATGTGTCACTTGGGAAAATAATGAAAATCGATAAAGAGCCCTTCTTTAAAAAGGACCCCCTACGATATGTTAGGGCATCGATGAAAGGTAATCGAGAGAGACATGCTTGGCTTTTAAAACAGTATGAAAAAGCGAGGAACTTTGCTGAATCAGAAGAATTTTGCAGAATCGAAGGTAATCCGGATTCCGAATTAGGTGTTATTGTTTCAGGAGTTTCTTACGCCTATTTAAGGGAACTCATAGAGAAGTATTCTCTCAGCAACAAAATTGCAATCCTACGAATCATAATGACTAATCCGCTACCAGAGAGTAAGATTTCTGAGTTTTTAGCTAAAAGGAAAAGGGTTCTCATTCTAGAGGAGCTCGATCCATATCTAGAAACGCTAATTAAGAAGATTGCTTTTGAGGAAGGTTTGAGTGTTAAGATCCTGGGTAAGGAAAGCAATACTTTACCATTTGTGGGGGAGTATTCTCCGGGAATAGTTCTTAAAGCATTATCTGAATTACTAGGGGAAGAATTAGGAGGGCGTAAATTGAGGAAAGACATCCTTGATAAGGCAGGTGAGCTAGTTCCTCCTCGAACTCCCCCAATGTGCCCTGGCTGTCCTCATATCGGGTCGTACATGGCATTAAAGAGAGCTATTAGAGAGCTTGGATTAAGAGAGGAGGAAGTAGTAATCTTTGGGGATATTGGTTGCTATGCACTAAGTTTTCAACCTCCCTTCAGAGCTATATGGACGGAGCATTGTATGGGGGCTAGTATAGGCATGGCAGCTGGATTAAGACACGCTGGATCAAAGCAGAGAGCGGTAGCCACTATAGGTGATTCAACATTCTTCCACATGGGAATTCAACCGCTAATAGATGCTATCCAGCACAACGCAAATATTACAATTCTCGTGCTTGATAACGGTATAATAGCCATGACTGGTCACCAACCACATCCAGGGAGCGGATACACGGCGACAGGAAAAAAGTCACCAGTAATTAAGATAGAAGACATAGCAAGAGCAGCAGGAGCAAAATTTGTCCGCGTTGTAGATCCCTATAATTACGAAGAATCTACTAAAGTTATAAAAGAAGCTCTGCAACATGAGGGAGTATCGGTAGTTGTTCTCAGAAGATTATGCGCGATCGTAGCTGGTAGAAGAGGACTTAGAGAAAAACCATACTTCGTGGATCCAGAAAAGTGTATTGGATGCAAGCAGTGTATTATGCAGACTGGGTGTCCAGCAATATTCTGGATTGAGGACGCTAAGAAAGCTAGGATTGAGGAAGAGCTCTGCTTTGGATGTGGATTATGTAGCCAAGTCTGTCCCGTTAATGCGATTTCTAGGAGGTGAGCATGTTGGTAGAGGAGTTTAATATTGTCATAGCTGGTGTTGGTGGTCAGGGAGGGTTAACCTTAAGTAGAGTAATTGCTCACGCGGCTTTACTGGATAAATATAATGTTAGGGTAGGAGAAACCTTGGGGATGTCACAAAGAGGAGGAGCGGTAGTTAGCTTCGTTAGATTTGGGCAAAGAGTTTTCTCACCATTAATTCCGGAGGGAGAAGCTGATCTTCTAATTGGTCTAGAACCTGTAGAAGCTCTGAGAAACGTCAGATTTGTAAGTGATAAAACGGTGATTATTCTCAATACATACCCCCTGAAACCCCTGAGCGTGAATATAGGGATTGCTAAATACCCAGAAGTTAAGGAGATTCTCGATCTGCTGAGAATGGCGGCGAAAAATGTTATTGAGTACAATTTCTATGAAGAGGCAAAGAGGCTGGGAACAGCTAGAGTGATGAATATCATTATGCTCGGTTATTCTATTGGAGCTAATATGATTCCTTTGAGTGAGGAGAGTATTCTAAAGGCCATAAAGGCTGTCGTACCTGAAAAATATTTGGAAGCTAATATCAAAGCATTTGAAAGAGGGAAAAATATTGCTAAGCAATTGATAAAGACATAGAGGGTATGCAATGAAACCCCTTTTAATACCATTTGCCTCCACTCTCCAAGAAAGAGGAGTAAACATAATCACCCTGAACTATATGGAGAAACTAAGAGGGCTTTACGAGGAATCTCTCCCAATAATAACATCCATAAGAGATCTCGAAGAGTATCAGGATGAAATAAAGAATTATCCCCTAATTTTCGCACTCGCATGTACTGGTGGAACGAGTAAGTTAATAGTTGCTTTAGAGAGATTTGGGAAGCCAATAGTAATTCTTTCTCATGGTAAGCAGAATTCCCTTCCCTCTGCTTTAGAAGCATTATATATGCTGAGAGCTAGGAATCACCCAGCAATACTTATTCATGGCCTTTCGCAATCCTCATTAGAGACTCTTCAGAAAATATCACTAATTGGAGAGGCTTTACATGATATCGCGAACTCTAAGATATTACTGATAGGTGGATCTAAGGAATGGTTAGAATCAGAGAATTATGATTTGGACAACTTCTCCAAATTATTCGGTGCTGAAATAATCTATGAGGAAATAGAAGGATTCATAGAACTTGTTCAAAAGGCCGACTCTTCTCGAGAACTCATTGAGCACTTCAAGAAGTTCTCTAAAACAGAAATCCGAGACGAAGATATTAAGGAGAGCTCAAAGATGTATAATGCGGCGAGAAATCTTTTGAAAAAACATAATGCAGAGATCTTTGGGATAAGATGCTTCCCAATAATTATGAGGACAAAGATAACTCCTTGCTTAACAGTATCAAAGCTAATAGATGAGGGAATACCTGCAGCATGCGAAGCTGATCTTTCTGCTGCTATTCTAATAGCTCTATTGATGAAGATTACTAAGAGACCTGTCTTCATGGGTAATACGGTTGATATCAACGATAATGAAATAACATTCGCACATTGTACTGTAGCAACGGGATTTATTGAGAAGGCAATCCTTAGAAAACATTTTGAGACCGAATGGAGCGTAAGTGTGGCTGGGATCATAAGCGAGAACAAAACAGTTACATTCGCTAGATTTTCTCATGATTTCAGGAGACTAATGGCTGGGAAGGGGATTATTAGTAAAGGTTCGCCATGGTCTGAGGAATTCTGTAGAACACAGTTAAAGGTAATCGTAGAGGGAGATCCCTCAAAGATAACACGTGAGCCGGTAGGTAATCATTTCGTTATTGCTGAGGGCGATTATATTAGAGAATTAGAGCTTCTATCAGAGCTTCTTGGAATACGATTTGAAAAGATTTAACTCCTCTCCCTTAATCGATCTTAGGGCTAAGGAGAGTGAGAGGTCAATTTATATAGGTTGCCGATCATACTTTTCATCGTGGTGTTTAAAGTGACGAAAAAATGCAGGGCGAGGCTTAACCCGAGGGAGCATATTCAACGCATCATCAAGTACATGATCATCAGAAACCAGGACACCATAAAAGATCACTTAAATTACCTAGGCACCTATGATCCTGCTGTCTGGGAATCAATAGCGCGCGGTTTCCAGAAAGTAATCAATTTCGCTAGATTGTCTTCTCAAATACTTCAAGACGAGTCTGTAATAGATTGGACTCAAGAGATCTTATTGAGGAGATTTAGGGAGTTAAAGGCTCTTGTTGAGCTTTCCGTAAACCCGATACATAAAATTAGGGGTCTCGCAAAACTGGCTAGGGGAGTATTATTTCTAGCTCCGAAAGAAGCTATCGACCTATTATCTTCAGCGGCTGAAGGACTTAATAATATTGGGGATCTAGAAGAGCGCATTAGGAGTGCGAGCTATTTATTATTCGAGATTGGGTATATGCTCAGAAAAAAGGATTCTGTCTTCTCGAAGGAGCGAATACCCACTACTTACGTAGCAGAACTAGAAAAGATCGCAAGGAAAATCGCGGAAAGATCTTTTCAATGGATATCATATATCACATCACCTGTAATAAGAGCTAGGGCCTTAGCCTTCCTATCAGAGGGAATGCGTAATCTAAGCTTAGTAATCCAGCAAGGAGAATATGGCGTAAAATGGATAGATACTAGCGAAGCAGAGGCTATGGCATCTCTTGCATTAAAAGAAATAGAGGCTACAGAGAATATTTTCGAGAAAGCTTTGGTTAAGGTTTATGTAGGCTATCTTTTCGCAACTCTATCCTATGACTTAGCGGATACTGCCGAAAGATTATTTGACGATGCTCTCAGAATAGCTCTAGAACTGATTAGGGATGATACTAGAAAAGCTGGTAGAATACTCGGAGAAATAGCATACTGTAAAGTTTTCTTAGGGGATGAGGATTCCGCGGAATCCCTCTTTGAAGAAGGAGTGGCTACATCCTTAAAGTGTCCAGATTGGAGAGGAGTTACAACATCCCTATATATCACTGAATTGGCGGCACGAGCTAGACTTTACAGAATAGCGGCAGAGCTCTTAGAGGATCATATCTTACCAATCATCAATAATCAGGAGGATCGCATAAAAGCCGCAGCTCTCAAAGGAGTAGCGGCGGATATCGCTGCATGGATAGATACTGGCTGGGCCGCTCGTCTGGCTCAGAATGGGGCTGAAGAGCTCTGGACGCATCCTCCATCAGTAATTTTTGAAGGAGAACAGGTATATTTAATAGGATTAGCTGCGGCGAAATCTGCCTTCGCGGATCCAGATGCTAGTTGGCGCTTTATGGATTACTTAGTAACATTACTGAGGGATGATAATTGGATAGAGGACTCCATAGAGTATGTCTCCCCTTACTGGTGGGGGCGTGCTTACTCAGCTCTAATTGATATGCCAAAGCTAGCTAATTATTTTAAGAGAATTCTCCTAGAAACTCTATACGTATTAGAAGATATGCTAAACGAGGAAGAATTCGCTAAGATTCTCATTGAGGTAGCTCATGGTATAGGGAAAGGAAATGTTGAGTTAGCTAGAGAGCTTATAGAGAAGGGAATACGTCTCGCTCTTGATAAACCAAGCGAACCAATTCTATTAGGAAAGGCTTTGAAAGCTCTAGAGGAGTTCGCTATATCCCTATCCGATTCACTACTGAATGAGATACAGAAGAGAGCTGAGTCAAAGGAATCACCTACGGAGATTCTAGATTATTTGACAAAAGCTATTAAGGCATCAAGGCCATCTAAGGGCTCATTAAAACTCGCCCAAACCTCGGTCGATATACTATCCGAAACCCCACCAAATAAGATTCCAATAGAGAAAATTAGAGCTTTCCTCAAAGTGCTGAAGACTTTAGACCCCAGCTGGGCCTCAGAAGTATCATCTATGATTGAAGAAACACGCAGGGAAGCTAGAAAGAAATCTGAAAATAAGAGAGCTTCTAAAAGAGACGTTAAAAGGACAAAAACTGAATGATGCTGATACGGTTTTGTAATTAATCAATGTCGAATAAGTCACCATTTTTAATGATTACTAGATGTATATTATTTTATAGTGACGATAGTCAATTATGTTAACATCCGAATTAGTCTTTTCAAAGGCTGTATTTTTGTTAAGTTTATCTCTGATGAAAAAGTGCGTAGGATTGAGATGAAGGCGAAAACCAAGTTATTAAATGAGATCATCGAGACAATGGAGGATATTGATGAGATTTTAGCTAGAAGAGCTTATAATTTGGTAACTTTGATTATTAGGGGAGAGAAAGATTCTGTTAAGCTTCATAACTCTTGGTACCTGTTCAAAAAATATGCGGGGAATATTTTTCTAAAAGGAGGGAACTCGAATAAGAGGAAGGAGATCTTGAGGCAATTGCTAAATGTGATTATTAATCTTATTAATCATAATTACCAAGATGAAACTAGGAAAAAAATTGGAAAAGAACTTGTGAATTGCATTAAGGTTTTCATGGAGAAGTATCTGGGGAACAGGAAATGAATGAACAACTAAACTTCTTCTTTTCACGTATCAAGAGTATTACATATGCGTTATTTACGGAGATAAAAAACAGTATTGGGGAGGACTGGTTAAGGGAACTTATTAAGAAATATGGTGAGGAGTTAAAAATCCCATGGACTATTCGGAGGCTTGCCTTATTTGACAGAATTGTGAAGAAGGCTCAAGACTTCAAGGATAGAATAAATGATGCTAAAGAGGCTTTCGCTGCATGGCTTTTATTCAAGAGGGAAATCCTTGATACTTATAAAATTACTAATGAAGACTTAGAGAGAGCAGTGAGTGTTCTAGAGAGACTTCATAGAGAGCAGAAATATCCCCGCGGTTTGTTTATATGGAACCCAACTCATGGTGAGTATAAAAGAGTCTCGCTACTAGCTCAGTACGGGCCTCAGGAAGATATAGAGGATATAGAAAAAGCATTTGATATCGGTTACTACTTATATCCGTTCATGAAGGATGTTTCGCCATTAATCCTCTTGGGGCTTCTTCTCCCAGCATTAGATCCGGAGAACAAAAACGTTTATCTTGAAGAGGCATTGATCGCTTTAAAAATGGCTAAACTAGCCGATTTCTGGTACTCGCTCATAGAGAGGAGAGAACAACCAGATTTTGAAC
>JAHKLG010000053.1 GCA_029856625.1 Candidatus Njordarchaeota archaeon
AGATAAAATTTTTGGCAGAGAGCCAACAGAGACTGCTAAGAAGATAAGAGAGCTCGCGTATTGTGCGCATATAATAGATAGCCATATAATTCACTTCTATGTCCTAGCAGTTCCGGATTTTATTATGTCTCCTAAGGCCTTAAAGTTTGAGAGAAATATAATAGGGATGTTTAAGAAGAATCCTGATCTTGTTAAAGAGATTATTAAGCATAGAAAATATATCGTTAGGATAGAGGAGATTATTGGAGGTAAGTCTATACATCCAGTATGCGGGATTCCTGGTGGTGTGAGTAAGGGGTTAAATGAGGATGAGAGGAAGGAAATTCTGGAAATGGGTAAGCAACTTATAGAATTCTTTGGAAAGTGGTTAGATATTTTTGAGAAGGAGATTTTAAAGAAATATGAGAGGATTTTCCTCACCAAGGACACATATTATCTCGAGACATATTATATGGGTCTTGTAGATAGTAATGGTCGAGTAAATTTCTATGATGGTGATATAAAGGTAATTAACCCTGAAGGTAAAGAAGTAGCAAAATTCGGGCCAGACGAATACTTAAACTATATTACAGAGAGAGTAGAGCCATGGAGCTATACGAAGTTCCCATACTTAAAGACTATTGGATGGAAAGGATTCGTCGATGGTCCAGATAGTGGAGTTTATAGAGTAGGGCCCTTAGCAAGACTTAATGTTGCAAATGGATTTGCTACGGAAAGGGCTCAAGAGGCTTATGAAAAATATATTGAGTTCTTTGGAAAGCCTGTCCATTATACCATGGCTTATCACTGGGCACGATTAATTGAGATGTTATATGCTAGTGAGAGAATTGTTGAATTAGCCAGTGATGAAACAATAACTAGCGATGATATTGCTAATTACGAGGGAGAATTTATCGGGAAAGGAGTTGGAGTGGTAGAGGCTCCTCGGGGAATTCTTTTCCATCACTATGAAACCGATGAAAATGGAATCGTCAAACGAGTTAATCTTGTTATTCCGACGACACAGAATAATCCTGCAATAAACATGGATATTCGAAGCGCTGCTCAACAATTTATAAGAGATGGAAAAGTATCGGATGAGATTCTAAACATGGTAGAAATGGCGTTTAGAGCGTATGACCCCTGCTTAGCATGTTCTGCCCACAGTATTCCTGGTGGGTTTCCTCTTAAAGTTATCATTAAGAGCGAAACTGGACAAGTCTTAAAAGTGATTAAGAGGGGGATGGGATGAGCATGGTGATTATTGGTGTAGGAAATGATTTATTAGGGGACGATTCTGTGGGACTTCTAGTAGCTGAGAAGCTTAAAAATATGAAGTGTGAGGGAGTAGTTGTAAAAAAATTAATAGGTCACCCAATGAGAGTTCTAGAAGAGTGCTTGGGGTTCGAGAAAGCTGTAATCATAGACTCTATTAGAGTAAGTGGGTTAAAAGAAGGTGAGGTCTTAAGACTTGAACTGCCAAAGATGGAGGTTGAGGGTTCTATCTTCTCTCCACACTCAATTGATATTGTTTCGGCTTATAAAATCCTTAAGAGAATCATACCTGAACAAGTTCCAAAGGAATTAGTGGTCTATGGGATTAACGTTTCTCAACATGTTTCCTTTGGAAACAAAATCTCCGATTCTATTCGAAAACTTGTTGATGAGGTCGTTGCTCTAATAATCAAGAATGAGTTAGGGAGGTGTTTAAATGGAGGTTGAAATGCCAAATGAGCTAGCTGAGAAAATATTCATGATTAGTGGCCAAAACGTTTACGCTTGCTATCAATGTGGCAAATGCTCCGCTGGCTGTCCATTTACCGACTATATGGATCTTTTACCCAATGTGGTCATTCATAAGATTCAATTGAGGGACGAGAGAGTTCTTGAGGCAAAAACCCCATGGATATGTGCAGCATGTTTCACGTGTTCTACGAGGTGCCCTAGAAATCTTGATATTTCGAAGATAATGGAGGCTCTGCGTCAAATTACTCTAAGGAAAGGAATTGATAGAATCAAATTAAAGAAGCTCGAGAAAATTGAGGAACTTCCAACAATAGCTCTCGTTGCTGCCTCTAGAAAATTAACTGGGTGAAAAAGATGCGCAAGATCATGTACTACCCTGGATGCACGATAAAAACTTATGGACAGAGATATGAAAAAACAGCAATTGCCGTAGCCAAAGCTTTGGGTTTTGAACTTATAGAGCTTCCGAGATGGAATTGTTGTGGAGTAGTTTATGGGTTATCCGAAGATAGCGTCTTTCATCACATAGCCCCTACTAGGAACCTTATAAGAGCGCAAGAATTTTCCAGAGAATTAGGAACAAACGACTTAACGACTCTCTGCTCGATGTGCTATCATGTACTAAAGAGAGTCAATGATTATTTGAGAAGCAATCCAGAAGCCTTAGAGAAGCTTAACAAGTTTATGGATGATGAAGAGGATTATGAAGGCGGGATAAATGTTGTACATTATCTAACTATTCTTAGAGATGATATTGGATTTGATAAAATTTCAGAGAAGGTTAGGAGACGACTAAACGGAGCTAAAGTTGCTTGCTATTATGGATGTATGCTCGTTAAACCCAGAGAAACTGGGATTGATGATCCTGAAGATCCTCTAATAATGGACGAACTTATGGAATCTCTTGGTGCGGAAGCAATAGATTATCCATTTAAGACTGAGTGTTGCGGAGCCTATCATATTGTTTCTGATAAGGAGATTGTAAAAAAGAGAGCGGTAAAAATAATTAAGGCTGCTTTGGATAGGGGCGCTGAAATAATCGCAACAACATGTCCTCTCTGTCATTATAACTTAGAGAAAGGAATGGAGATGGCTGGAAAAGAGCTGAGAAGGAAAGTTTTATTAGTTTATTTTACCGAGCTTCTCGCCTTCGCACTTGGTTTAGATGATTCCTTAGAAAAAAATGTATTGAAGGAGCTAAAGAGATTAATAGGAGGTGAGAAATGAGGATGTCCCAAGCCAAAACTACGGTAAAACAGCCGAAAATGAAGATGGTTACAATTTATGTAATGGGTAAGAAATACGAAGTGCCTGAAGGATTAACTATTCTCAAAGCTTTAGAATACGTAGGGTACCGGCTAATAAGGGGGGTTGGCTGTAGAGCTGGTTTCTGCGGTGCTTGTGCCACAGTTTATCGCTTTAAAGATGATTATAAGCTGTATACTGGATTGGCTTGTCAAACAACTGTGAAGGACGGCATGTATCTTGTCATGATTCCATTTGTGCCTGCGAAGAAACCAGTATATGATATTGAAAAGCTAAAGCCTGATGCATCTACTGTGATAAGCATCTTTCCAGAGCTTACTAGATGCGTAGCGTGTAACACATGCACGAAATCTTGCCCACAGGAAATCCAGGTGATGGATGCTGTTCAAGAAATTCTTCGCGGTAATCTTGAAAAAGCTGCTCATATGGTATTTGATTGTATAGCTTGCGGAATATGTTCAATGAGGTGCCCAGCCGAAATAGTGCATTATCACGTTTTCCAATTAGTTAGAAGATTGTATGGGAAGTATATTGCTAAAAAATCGAAACATTTAGAGGATAAATTAAAAGCATTGGAGGAGGGAGCATTCAAAGAAGAATTGGACAAATTAGTTACTGCTGGACCCTCGGTTTGGAAGAGGCTTTATGAGAGTAGGGAAATTGAGAAGTAAGAGGTGATATTTATGGGAGAGTATCCAGGTTATCCAGAAGAGTTTTGGGAGTCCATAGAAAAGGTGGAGGAGACCCGGGAAAGAAGATTAAAAGAGGTCTACCGCAGAATAACTCCTGAAGAGAAAGAAGAATTGTTGAGAAAATGGCATCCAGATTATAGACCGGAGGGAAAAAGAAAACTGAGAATAGGGCCTAATAAAGGTGACTCGGTTCCTAATGAAGTGGCTGATTTGCTAGAAGCTCATGCATTAATAAATCCTGATGAAATTTCTCTTGAGGAAGTTGACTATGATGTTGATATATTAATAATTGGTGGAGGAGGAGCGGGAGCATCAGCGGCTTTATGGGCAAATTATAGCGGGGTTCCCGCTGATAGGATATTAATAGCTACTAAACTTAGATTTGGAGACGCTAACACAAAGATGGCCCAGGGGGGAATTCAAGCAGCAGATAGACCTAATGATAGCCCAGTTCTTCACTTCATAGATGTGATTGGTGGAGGTCACTTCGCTAACAAGCCTGAGCTCGTGAGAGCTCTGGTTGAGGATGCGTTGAGGATCATTAAATGGCATGAAGAGCTGGGGGTCATGTATGATAAGGATGAGGAAGGGAATTTCATAGAACTATCTGGTGGGGGGACTTGCAGAAAGAGATTACATGCAGCAAAGGATTATACTGGATTAGAGATTATGAGAGTATTAATGGATGAGGTGTTGAATAAGGAAATACCGATACTAGAGTTTTCTCCGGCTGTAGAATTATTAATGGATGACAAGGGTCAGGTTGCTGGAGCAGTCCTAGTTAACCTAGAGACTAAAGAGTATTTAGTGGTGAGAGCGAAGGCAACTATTTTAGCAACAGGGGGATTCGGTAGGCTACATATTCAAGGATTCCCAACTACGAATCATTATGGAGCCACAATGGATGGTGTTGTAATGGCGTATAGAATAGGAGCGCATCTAGTTGATATGGATTCTGTCCAATATCACCCAACTGGGGCTGCATATCCAGAACAAATAGTTGGTCAGTTAGTCACTGAGAAAGTTAGAGGTTTGGGAGCACAACTAGTTAATGCAGAAGGCGAGCAGTTTATCTATCCTCTAGAACCTAGGGATGTCGTTGCCTCAGCGATAATAAGGGAGTGCTATGGGAGGAATAAGGGGATTATAACACCAACTGGAATGAGAGGAGTATGGCTAGATTCGCCTATGATAGAGATTATTCACGGAGAAGGAACAATAAAGAGGTACTTAGCTGCTATGTATAGACAATTCAAGAGATTCGGAATAGATATCACGAAGGAGCCTATTCTTGTATTTCCGACACTTCATTACATGAATGGGGGCGTAGAAATAAACGTATATGCTCAAGCATTATACCCCAATGGAGATCCAATACCTGGGCTTTTCGCGGCGGGGGAAGTAACTGGTGGAGTGCATGGAAAGAACAGATTAATGGGTAATAGCTTGCTAGATGTTAATGTCTTTGGTAGAAGAGCGGGAATATCGGCGGCTAGGCATGTTAAACACGCAAGTATTGGCAAGCTCACGCTAAATCATGTGAAGAGATGGGAAGAAATGCTAAAGAAGGAGGGAATTAAGACAGACAGAAGAGCACCAATATTGCTTCCGGATTATAGAGGGCCCCGCGTACTATCAAGAGCTATAAACATTGGTATCTGAAAATATTCGTTTTAAAAGCTTCTTCTTTTTCGCTTCTTGTCATTATTTATATATACTTTCTGGCTAATCATTTTTTGATTGATTTCTAATAGTAAATCTCTATTTTGCAATATGGAATTACTTTAACATAAATTTTTTTATTTAGCGAAATTTTGTTGAAATGAATCAGTTAAACTATTGTTCATAGATTATACAGTTGTATATCCGAAAAACGTATAATATTGATTAATCACTTACTATGAATTAGCTGCTATGTATGGTGAGAGGGTTGAGAATTTATCGTGTAGCTAAGGAGTATGAAATATTAAAAATATTCGATCCATACGCAATAGCGATAATGCTGGCGTTAAAGAATGGGGAAAAGAATATCAGCAGGACAAATTTAGCGGCATCAAAATATGCCGAGATGACGATAGCGACAACTATAAGGAAGCTCAAGCAACTTGAAGAGTACGGGCTAGTAGAGGCATTACCAGCCAGAAAAGTAGCTGGTGTAGAGGAGAGACTGTATCGATTAACCGAGAGAGGACGTAAAATTATAGAGGCTATAAGTGATGCATTAGAAATAAAGAACTAGTCATGCTAAAATGGGGTGAGTATCTATTAAAATAATTCACCAAGAATAATCTCAGCAACCCCTGACTTCTTGTATTCTTTAGTAGGACCTTTCCAAAAGAATAAACTATGATGGTTACACTTTTGTAAAACTTTTTACCAAAAATATTTGTTTTAGTTTCAACTTTTCCGATCTAGATATAACCCCTGACAAAGCTTTTTCTCTAACACGCAGCTTTAACATTATAACGATATCTCCCCCTTACTACAAGGCTCAATAATTAATAAGACAGGGTCTCTTATAAGGAGAAAGAATGGTTATATGAGAAAGTGCTAAAAGAAGGAAGAAAAAGCAGTAATTTAAAGACGATTCTTAGATGAAATCAAATCCTCTCCCATTCTTTTAACACAGAGATCCAATGGAAATCTTCAATTCCTTCTAGCTGGATTATTCTTCTTATTATATTATCATATACTTTACTATAAACTCTCGTCTTGACTCGTACGATTAAATCGTACTTACCGATGATAATTGATACCCATTCAACGCCACGTATTTTTTGTATCTCCAGAAGAAGCTTTGAGATGTATCCCGGCCTAGCTTTTATTAGGATATAGGCTGTTATCTCCGATAATGCAATGGCTATGATTCCTAAGAATACGAGTGCTATCCCAATTATCCTTAGGTATAAGAGTGCTCCCTCAAAACTCGGTAATTCATAGACTTCTGGGAACCTAACTGATAAAACAGCTGTGAGAGGGAGACTAAAAATTACAGATGTGGAGGATAAAGCATTCACAATACTCATCTTGCCCATACCTAAGGCTCTTATATAAAAAACCATCGCGAAAAATGTGATTAGCATATCTATTGCTAATGGAACAAAAAAGACTATAGAGTAATACAAGCCCCGTAGTATCTTTTCTAATCGAGTGAGAGGTAATATTAGAACTGGAAATATTAAAGCGGTGAATAACAAGCTCCAGAACCGAAAATTTATAGAGTCGCTCATTCCTAGGCTACGGCCAATCAATTTGGCTCTTCTCTGCCCATAATTATACAGGAAAGACCCTATATTTATTGGTCCTAATACTAGTAGTAAACTAAGCGGATCTATCGTTCCCTTAGAAAACGATACAAGCATTACTCCCAATAAGATTATTAAGAGATTCTGAACCTCTATTAGTGATGGTTTCTCTCTTTCTATGATCATATCGCCTATCATTAAATACACAATTACGAGGCTCGTAAATGGTGCAATAGCGGACGGATCGGGAACTATACTTATTAGGACGAAGTAGCCAAGGGAAGAAACCGCATTGCCAAAACCTGACAACAGTAAATAGTATAATATTTTTTCACGATGAACAAAGATCCCAGTGAACAGAGGATCTAAATAACTACCTTAGGGCTCCTTCTTATTCACCTTTAGGCTTAATACAATTAATAGAATAAAATGAATATAGACACCAGCCCATAGCACGCTTATTGCGAATAACCACAAATCGATTATTATTTTTGACAGTATCCAAATATCAACTATGATCATGAGTGATGTGAAGAATCCAGAAAGTAAAGCTAATGTGTAGAAAAGGTATTTCCGCCGCAAAGAATCCTCACCTAGCCCTCTCTCCTTGCCTCTTTTTCGACAACAAGCGTCAGAGTTCTAACTAAACCTTCTATCTGATGAATTCTTTCGGTTTTTTCAAAGAGTTCTTCAAGACTTTCCACGGATATGCGAACAATTATATCGAATTCACCAGCTGTTATTGATACAAGCTCTATTCCTTCAAGATTTTGGAGAGCTCTAAAGACTTCCTCTGTCCTTCCAATTTCAACGTTAATCATTATATATGCAGTAATTTGGGTCATGTAAGAACCTCCTTTACTACTAATACTCTCTCTTGAGAAAAAAGAATGCAACATTAAACAGAGTAACTCAATATTATATATTATAAAGTCTTCAGAAATGGAGACAAAACTATTTTGGAGTAATGAATATCAGAACAATCCT
>JAHKLG010000054.1 GCA_029856625.1 Candidatus Njordarchaeota archaeon
AGGAGACATAAATGGAGATGGGATTAATGAAATCCTACTGATACTTGATAGGATAGAAAAAAACATGCTTATCCTTAAGGAGAATAAAATAACCTTCTCATTAGACTCTTATCCCGCATCTAAAGGTCTAACAATCGGTAATGCCCTTGGCCATGGAGATGGAGACATTGTAGCCAGAATAGGCCGTGAAAACGTCTCTCTGATAGTCCACGTCCCCAGAATCTCCGCTCCAAGATTTATTACTCACCAATCAGAATTCCCAGTCCATATAATATCCACAAAGACCAGCAAAATTAAGCTCCAAAATAGCCCACACATCAGCATTCCATCTACTAAACTGAAGAGCAAGACTAAGAAATATAGTATAGGCCATGTAACGTTTAGTACATATCTTTGCAAGACTGTTCATGAAGGTGAAGCTCACTTAGCAATCATGCTATCTGAGAAGAAGAAAAAGATCCTTCTAAAGAGACCATTGTTCATTCTTTCAAAGGATACCATTGGAGAGAACACTATTGGCTTAGAAATCTGCGACGAAGATGTTATACGGTTTAAAGTCCCGCATTCTCAACTCTTATCTTTTACTACTAAGCGCTTCACTACCAAGATAACCCCATGCCGAGGAGGGAATAAAATATACTTATCTCTTAATTCACCGATATGGCTGGATAAAGCTAAACTCGAGATAAAGAAAGACGAGAAAGTGATTACTCGAGACATATTCTTACTGATTCAGAGAGCATTAGAAGTTTTTCTGAAACAACGCGAATTTTACTATAGTATTGATATCATGGAAGTAATTCTTAAGAATAGATCTAACTTAGATTTGCATGTTAGTATATCAGCCTATTCTCCCATCAGCTTAGCTCAAAAGATCGCTATAAAGCTTAATCCTAAAAAAGAAAAACGATTAAAAATACCTTTTAAAGTAAAGAAACTAGAGGATTACAGAGTTGATATTTCTTCTGGGCTCATAATTACTTATAAGGGTATTAAAGAACACGTTATTAAAGTACCGTTTAAAGCTACCATTGTTAATGTACAAAAAATCAAGGAAAAATATTCTAGATTGATAGATTCTGGAGTACCAAAGGAGAAGGCAATAGAGGTTATAGCCGAGAATATCAGATTGTCAAAAGAAGAAATAATTAAAATTATCACAAAAACGTACTAGAATTAGTAGTATACGGCATGATGAGCCGGGATCTCACTGATATCCCATGAGGACTAATCCCCTTTCTGATTTTAAATATAGATTAAGAGGAGCTTTTTCAAGCAATTGTTCAGTATAAAATCTTAAATCTTCGATACAGCTAATTCGTCCAAGCACCTTCTTTATTTCTTCTCGTAACCCTTCAAGAACTTTTATCCCAGCGTTTTTGAGGAAAAAGGCTAGCTCCCAAGCTTTTTTCTCACCCATCTTATCAAAATCTGTTAAAATTATAACTTTTTTTACACCTTCACTCGTAATCAAATCGGCAATAAGCGAAGCACTTCTCTCGCTACATGTGTATATTTTTCCTTCAACAAAAAGCTCTCTGAGCACTATATAATCATGCTTACCTTCAACTACGATCGCAGCACCTTCTCTCGTCTCTTCTAGTAATTTAGTCCACACTTCCCAGAACTTCAAGGGATCTATTCTATTAACCTTTCTACGCATGTAACGTCACATATTACTTAGTCTTTGCTTATACAGATTTCTTGAAAATATTAAAAGTATTAAATTTATCTGTATCAAATTGAGGCTACCCTGGGTGAAATACATTGGGAGACTCTATTTTTGATGAAGAAATTGCTGCATTCGCTGTAGATTACGCTACTTCGTTAGGAGCAAGATACGCCGAAGTAAGAATACAACGGGATGCTACTCAGCAATATCTCGTAAAAAATGGCCAGTTAGAAACAGCTGGTTTTTACGAAGACATCGGATTAAGCATCAGAGTACTAGTTGATGGTTCATTGGGTTTTGCTTCTACGGACCAATGGAATAATCGTGAAGCTATCAAGAGAATTGTTAATGATGCAATTAAGCTCGCCAGAGCGCATAAGCGAGGAGATGTATCCTTAAGTTCTGAGGAAACCTACATTATAAAATATGAAGTAAAGTCCAAAATTGATCCTCGTAACATAGATCTTATGGAGAAGATAGGTTACCTCTTAGAACTTGACAAAATTATTCAAGAGGCGGATGAGAACGCAAAGTATCCAAACCGCATGCTATCTATTAGCGAAACGATCACAGACAAATTCTTCAAAAATAGCGAAGGAACAGAAATCATAAGTAGCGTACCTCGAATCTCTTTTTTCGTATTCTTTGTAACTGCTGTTAATAATCAATTCGATACTAGATTTCTTCAATTCGGGGAGTCTAGAGGCTGGGAAGCGATTAAAGAATGGAATTTAGAGGACACTTTAAGGGAAGAAGCAAGAAGTATGGCAACGATTCTTAGAGAAGGAAAAACTCCCCCAGAGGGTGAAATTGATGTAGTTATAGGGTCAGAGGTTTCTGGCCTAGCTGCTCATGAATGTGTTGGCCACCCGTACGAAGCTGATAGGATACTAGGTAGAGAGGGAGCACAAGCCGGCGAATCTTTTGTTGATCCAGACATGCTTGGTAAGAAAGTGGGCAGTGAGGCATTAACCGTAATTGATGATCCTACATTACCTAATAGTTATGGTTTTTATCTGTACGATGATGAGGGAGTAAAAGCTCGTCCAAGATATTTGATACATAGAGGAGTCATAAAGGAGTTTCTTCACAATCGTGAAACCGCAAACAGGTTTGGCATAAAAAGTAATGCTGCTGCACGGGCAAGCGCTTACAATAGAGAACCAATAGTTAGAATGGCTAATACCTATATAGCTCCTGGAGATTACTCATTCGAAGAACTCCTTGAGGACATAAAGCTTGGAATTTACATGAAATCGTTCGGAGAATGGAACATTGATGATAAAAGATATAACATGAGATTCGTTGGAAAGGAATCATGGCTCATAAGGAATGGAGAGTTGACAGAGCCCGTCAGAAATCCAATTCTTGAAATAACAACTCCCGGCTTCTATAGAAGCATAGATGCTGTCGATAAAAATCTTGAGTTCTATGCCGCTACATGCGGAAAAGGAGACCCAGGTCAGGGAGTACCAGTCTGGGTTGGAGGTCCCAATGTGCGATTACGTGGTATTAGAGTGCTTAAATTATAAAGGGTGAGAATGTTGTTTGAAATTGATGAAATTTCAGAAATACTCGCTCCACTCACTGATAAGTTGCGTGAAAAATTCGATGGATACGCTCTTAAAGTAGAATCCGTCCTAGCTAGACAAGTTAGATTCGCTGTGAATAAAATATCTGTAACGAAAACTTGGGATGAAACAACTCTTAATTTCTTAGTAGAGAAAAGCAAGAGAACTTTTATATTTTCGCTTAAATATTCCTCACAGGAGAAGATTCCGCAAGCATTAGATGCCGCTTTAAAAATCATAGAGAAAATGCCACCCCGAGAAAACTATGCCCCCTTACCAGAACCCGCAAAAGAGTATCCTTCAATTTCTAAGATTTTCGATAAAACATTAATTGAACACCCCGAGAAAATTGTAGGACTAGCCGAGCAAATTATAGAAACTGGCGTAAGTGAGGGAGCCAAGAGAATCGCTGGTACTGTCCGAGCAGATATTATCCATGAAGTACTATTAACTTCCGCTGGCGTAGAAAAAAGCATGAAAAAATCCAGAATTTATGCTGACGTGAGAGCTTTTTGTGATAAAGATGCTACTGGTCATGCATCGATGGCTGCCGCCAACCTCTCTTCTATTAATGGAGAATTGATTGCTAGCTTAGCTGCTAGCGATGCTAAGCGCTCCATGAATGCAAAAAGATTAGAGCCCGGGGTGTATAAGACACTATTCACAATCGATGCCGCTGCATCCCTTCTTAATTTAATCGGTGACGCCGCGTCAGCATTTAATGTAGATGCAGGATTTTCATTTTTCATAAACAAAAAGGGAAAGAAGATAGCCCCAGAGAATGTTAGCATCATTGATAATGCATGTTTACCAGATGGTTATGGTAGCCGACAATATGATGAGGAAGGAGTACCGACAAGAGATAATTATATCATCAGAAATGGAGTTCTTGAGAAATTTCTTCATAATAGGTTCACAGCTAAGAAATTTAGGGACGAATTAACTGGAAATGCTGGATGGATTTTTCCCCATGCTTGGGAAATTGAGATGTCTCCTGGTGACATTTTAAGTGATGAATTATTAGATGTTCTAGGAACAGGACTAGTAATTAGTAATATTACATACATTAGGTTCCAGAATCATGTTATTGGAGATTTCTCTGGTATCATAAGAGACGGGGTGTTTTTCGTTAAGAATGGAGAAGTAAAATATGCTGTTAAGGGGCTTAGATTAAGTGACAACATGCCCCGTATTTTAGCAAATATTACGGGAATTGGAAGAGAAAGACGCCAAGTATTTCACTGGTGGTTGGAACATGGCATACCAGTGGTTACTCCAGCATTTATCGTCGAGAAGGTACGATATACAAGTGCTACTAAGTAGACTCTTCTTCCTCTTCTTTTTCCTCTAAAACCTCTTTCGATTTTTTCCAGTATTCCCTTAAGACACTTAAGAGCTCTCTAACAAATTTTTCCCTCTCCTCACTCTCCAATTTTCCACCAATTTTTTCTATTTGTTTTAAGAAAGGCTCTAGCTCATCAACCGTTACTGGTAAGACATTAACTAATTGAACAGCTACTATCCGCGGTATTTTAAATTTGTTCAGGAGTATGTTTAATAATTGCTCACTGTCCTCTTTAGATAGCTTAACTATCGATGTTGCATATTCATATGTCCTTCTTTGATCCGTACTCTCCCAGTGTTTCCCTTTGCGCCGCTTTTCGAGGAGATCAATTAATTCCCATAAAGTCAGCGGTACTTCCTCTAAAATTCCACTATTCTCCACTTCTCTAAATACCATCACGTCCACCTTAGCCATAAACCTTTATTTAAAAATAAGTACTGTGACAAGTATAGTTACTCGCCAGAAGTAATTTAAATCTCTCCTCAGCATTTCATTCTACTCTCATAGCTTGACTAATGGTGTAACAAGGTGCCTCTCTGGCGTCCCTTTACTGATATCATAACTAATGTTCGCGCCGTCATTATTGATGATAATATAGGAGCTATTGCGAGTAGCTACGATAGGAGAATAAGTATTTTATCGCATGATGCATCTAAATTGCATACATTAAGATTGCCAGAGCCCATAGAATTAGATTCTTTAGTGACCCTTCCATCAACTATGCGGGATATTAGGAGGATTCGGCACATATTTGTTGGAGGTGCTCGTAAAGGAGGAGTTATTTACTCTCTTTCCACATCAATATTGCAGATAATTAATGAAGAAAAAATCTCTCAGCAATCTTTTGGTGGAATCACTTTTATCAAGGCATTCAACATCGGAGAGATAGAGATAATTACTGCAGGAGCTCCAGAGGCTTTCTGGATGGCATTTTATAAAGACGGGAAAATCGTAGAAAAATTCAAAATAAACTGTGAAGGCTCGCCAATTGAAGCTACATTGCGTCCAGAACACACCACTATCCTTTTTGCTCTCGCAGAGATGCATAGCAAAAAAATCTCTATTTATCTATTAAACAACTCAACAAGCAAGAAAAACGTGGAGATAAAGCATCAATTTAGAATAAAAGAAAATCCAGCATTCATTCGTTTTATTTCCCTAGAAGATAATACTGAGGAACCTTATCTGCTTATAGGGGATAGAAGCGGCAGAATCTCTCTAAGAAAATTAAATGGTGAAAAAGTGTGGAGCCAGTTTCTTGGAGAGCCGTTAGCTTGGCGGAGAGTACTAATAGAAGATATTAATGATGATGGTGAAATAGAAATAATAGTTGGTTGTCAAACTGGCGTCGAAGATCTCTCTAAGAAAAGTCTTTCTCCTTTGTTTATCCTTAACTGGAATAGCGAAATTTTATCAAAAGCCACCGTAAAAGGATGGATAAAAGATTTTCGCATAATAGATCAGGATGATAAAAAGTTACTACTAGTTGCTGCTGGTAAAAGAATATATCTATTTGCATTAGGAGACAATTTACTTAAAGAGGAAAGAGTTATAAAATTCGAGAAAGCAATATGGAGCATTGATCTTCTAGAAGTAAATGAAGCGTTATACCTAATATTAGGATTTGCAGATGGAGAAATAGGGTTTGCAAGAATAGAGGAAAAAAATGTGATAATCTAACATAATTTGTCGGCACCGATGATTAATAATAATTATACTTAACGAAATTGAAAAGTCAGAATTAACTTGTTTGTCAAAAAGTTAGGATTGGAGGAATTAAATAAAGATTAGCATGCCACTTGGGGCGAGATAATTGCAGGACTCTATTAGAGCTTTAAGAGAAGAGATCATTAGGATCGGAGATTTTTTGATAAAGAAAGATTTAACGATTGGTTCTTCGGGAAATATTAGTGTTAAAATTGGTAGCAAAGATTTAATTCTCATAACTCCTAGCGGCATACCCTTTGAGATTATGAGACCCGAGGATATAGTAGTTGTTAACTTGGAGGGAAAGATCATAGAAGGGGATAAAAATCCCTCGACAGAACTCCCAATGCATTTAAAGATCTACAAAGAAAGAGAAGATATTTCCGCGATAATCCATGCCCATACCATTTATGCTGGGGCCTTAGCTGTTACTCATACACCAATACCTGCAATACTGGATGAGATGATCCTTTATCTGGGCGGAGAAATCTCAGTAGCGGAGTACGCTCCCCCTGGAACCGAAGAATTAGCTAGGAACGCAGTCAAAGCTCTCGGTAAAAAGAAAGCAGTAATTTTGGCAAATCATGGAGTAGTTGCATGTGGTAAGAACCTTAAAGATGCCTTGGAAGTGCTCTTAAGAGTTGAAAGAGCTGCTAAAATATACATTTTGGCGAGAATAATCGGTGAACCAAGAAAACTGCCAAAAGAAGCTATTGAGCATGAATTGGAGATCTATAAATTACTCCTAGAGGAATAGCACATGGAATTTATGCATCTCGGTGAAACACGAATTAAGGTCTCTAAGATTGGAATCGAGCACTTGGCAATGAAGTTCCACTTCCTGGGTTATAGGAGGGAATATACTAAAGAGGATCTAAGAAAGCATTTGAAACAGCTATAGAAAATGGAATAAACCTTATTGACGCTACAAAAATGTATGGCGGGAAAGAACGAGGAGTTTATAGGGGAATTATGCAAAAATAGGAGAGAAGATTTTCATAATGTTAACCAGAATATCGTGATGAAATAAAAAATATGTCTAAGCTACGCTCAGAAAAAGGCGAACTTTTCATTAAAAACTCTTGTAAAAAGTTTTTCAAATATCAGGTAGCTGGAAATCAGCATAAGAAATAAAGTTAAAGTGATGAAGAGACTAGTCGAATTCTTCGCTACCCTTCGGGGAAGTCTCTTCTTTCTTTGCCTCAAATGCTTCTTTTGCTGCGATAATATCATCTATTCGTAATATCATTGTAGCTGCTTCGGTAGCCGCTTTAATAGCGTTCTTCTTCACTATAACCGGGTCTAAGACACCTTCTTTAGCCATGTCCTTTATCTTTCCATCCCTTACATCGATGCCATAAGTTGTTTCTCCACGTACATGATGTGTTCTAAGTTTCTCAAGTGTCTCAATAACGTCAAGTCCAGCGGTTTCAATGAGAGCCGTCGGTATTCCAAGTATCGCTTTTGCAAAAGCTCTTATAGCTCTACTCTCCTTTCCGCCCACTTCTTCAGCGTATTTTTCTAGTCTAACAGCTATTTGAACCTCCGGTGCTCCACCAGCGGCA
>JAHKLG010000055.1 GCA_029856625.1 Candidatus Njordarchaeota archaeon
CCTCCTCCAGATGGATTAAATCGTGTTATTAGAGAACTACCGAATTACTTTGGGACTATTTTTAAGATAGGGAGCATGAAGAAAGGAATAATTTATTTCAGTAGTCCTGCAGAATCTATCCATAATATTCTACAATGGTTTAATGATAAAACATTTGCCAGCGTCGTAATGTCTCTATTAATTGGTGATACTGGTTGGATAGCTAGAGATGAGAATAATCTACTGGACGTTTTTAAAACGATCATCGGGAGTAGTCTCCTTATAGCTACTAGAAGCGCGCTTAGAAGATAGGGAATTCTGGGTTCAGAAATGTTGAATATAAATATATCAAACGTTATAGCATTCATTCTCATAATTATTATTTGGTCCGCATTAGCGATTATTGCTCGGCTTTTGAGACTTGAAAAGAAGAGAGGAATCGTAATATATCCCCTCTTCTTCATGATTAAAAGTGAGAAATTTAAGAAGTATATAAAACGTCTAGCTTACAAATATAGAAGATTTTGGAGGACTTTTGAGAAGATTTCTCTGATAGCCTTCCCTATAGTGATCGTTTTCTCGATAATTTATCTCTCTCTTAATTTTTTCCTTTTACTGAAGAGAAGGCTAATAATTACAAGTATGGGTATACCAATTGGTACAGAATTCACTCCAGTAATCCCTTTTATAACCATAGATCCGCGAATTATGTTAATTCTTTTGTTTAGTAGCTTTTTGGCCATTCTTCCACACGAAATAGCTCATGGTGCGGTAGGGGTTAATAATGGGATTGAGATAAAGTCAGCTGGATTCTTTCTCATAGCTGGGGCTATTTCTGGAGGGTTTATAGAAATCCCAGAGGAGATACTTAATGATGTTTTTAGCGACCATCAGAAATCGTTAATGAACAGCACGAGCAAGAAGTATTTGATCAGAGCTGTAAAGAAAACATTATCTGCTGGAACTATCATGAACGCTCTTCTACTTATAGTGTTTTTCGGATTCCTCAGTAGTTATAGCATATTAATGTCACCATTCTTTAAGCCAGCAGGAATCCTCATTGTAGATGTCATACCTCATAGCCCTGCTTATAAAGCGAACCTTACAGCTGGCACTATAATTTGGAGGATAAATGATACAATGATTAAAACAATTGACGATTTTAGGAATTTTCTTGCAAATTGCAAACCAAATCAGACACTATTCCTCTATACAAATAAGGGAGTCTTTAAAGTTAAATTAGGTAAGAATAATGGAAGAGCTTTCCTAGGAATATATTATGCAGAATGGTATGAGTCAAGAATTTGGTTTATACCTGACGAAGCCTACTATATAGTTTTTAACACTATTTATTTCAATTATCTGCTTCAATTTATAGTAATAGTACTTAATGCCGCGCCTCTATTTGTTAATGATGGGGCGAAATATCTTTGGATAGTTATTAGAAGGTATAAAAGACTTGGTGACGCGATTTATCAAGCGATAAATTTATTTTCTTTATGTATTCTGATTCTCACTATCTTAGGCGGAAGATTTTTACCATAATTTAGTTCATTTTCTCAATGCATAACCAGAGAAACCTTACTTGATGATTCAATGATGTAGTAATGCTATGAAAACAAAGGATGTGAGGTATGAAAAGGATGAGTGTCCAGCAGCCTTCCTTAAGACCAAAGGATATAATAACGGCTTCCCTGCAAAAGAGTATTATAGTGAAGCTTAAAAGCCAAAAAATCATTAGAGGAACGCTTGTCTCATTTGATCAGCATTTAAACCTCTTCTTAATGAGTGCTGAAGAGCTTAAAGAAGATGGATCATTGCATTTAGGTAATGTGGTTATAAGAGGAGATAATGTAGTATTACTAATCTTTCCTAAGGAGGAGGGGGAATAAAGTGACAAAAGGTACGCCTTCATTTGGAAAGAGAAATAAGACAAAAACGCATATTAGATGCAGAAGATGCGGCAGAAATGCATACAATGTTACTAAGAAATATTGTGCGGCATGCGGGTACGGGCGATCAAAGAGATGGAGAGAGTATAGGTGGTATAGACCGTATCGTAGACGTTATAGGTGACTGCTAAATGCCACCCAAACATGTCCTATATAGAAACATTGTTATGTCCTTGGCGTTTCTTCTCTCCATTATAATCATCACGATCTCTATAGCTACATGGGGTTCTGCAATAGGCTTTTCAAAGATTTCTGTAGCCTATAATTTATTCCTCGCGGTAATGATTTCATTAGCTTATTTATTCGCACTGATATTATTCGGTAGTATTTCTGAAGTTCTAGGTCATGAACCGGATTTACTTGTAATAGTAGTCTCTCTATTAGTTCCTTTAGGACTAACCTATGCTATTGGTGTGTCATTTGAGGCCTCTCAGCAGATTGCGGGAATTCTAATAGGGTTACTGGTAGTTACACTGTACGTCCTATTTTCCTCCTCAGAATAATTAGTGAGAGGGCTTACCTTAATATTCAGAGAAGGAGTAGATATTATCTTTTAAAACCATAAAAGTTAATCGGTGGTAATCTAATGTCATCTTTTAGAGGAGAGAGAAAGAAACTTGATCTGGGAAAGTACTCATTAGTAGTCTTGGAGATGGGAGGAAAAAAGTTCGAGATAATCGTAGACCCGCGCGCTGCGCTTAAATATTATAAGCAAGAAGCAAAGCCGGATGATGCGATTATAATCTACGAAGTTTACTATGATGCACAAAAAGGGACACGAGCTTCCATAGAAGATCTCAGAAAGCTAGTAACAAAGGGAGCGATTGAACAGTTGAGGGAGAGGAAGGGGGAGTTATCGAGGGATGAAATTGAAAAGATCCGTAGTGAAGTAGAGGAGCTTGATGAGGACAAGATTAAAGAGCTTGCATCAAAATATATTCTTAAAAAAGGAGTGCTAAAGTTACCTAAAGAACTGCGGGATGAGCTTTTAGAAAAGAAGAAGAGAAGAATTATCAGTTATATTCAGAAATATGCTATTAATCCCGCTACAAATGCACCGTATCCACCAAGTAAGATAACAGAGGCTCTTCATCAAGTTCTCTCTGGCGAAAAAATCGAGGGCCAAAGGATACGAATTATGTTAGATCCTCTAAAGGAAATTGATGAGGAACTGCCAGCCATAATAAACGCGTTAAAGATGATATTACCTATTAGACTAGAAATAATAACAGTTAAGATCAGAATTCCACCTCAATACGCGGGTCCCTTATTTTCTCGTGTGCAAAAATTTGGTACTATTAAAGAAAGCAAGTGGCTTAATGACGGAAGCTGGGAAGCTCTTGTTGAGGTGCCTGGAGGCCAGTTTATGCAGTTCCATAAGATGCTAACAGATCAGACGCATGGCAATTTAAAATTAGAAATAATTGAGCGAAGAACGATCGGGTGAATATGTATGCCCATTTTTTTCAAGAACATGGATATCGTTGTGCCTGGAGATTTGGTCGCTGAGGGTAATTATAAGATAATTGAAGGAGCGTATAGAATAGGTCAGAAAATATATTCGCGATTCGTTGGTGTAATCTATATAAGGAATGGTGCAATAAAAATAGTGCCGCTAGAAGGAAATTACTACATCCCTAAAATCGGTGATCATGTTATAGGAAAAATTGTTGATTATAATCCAGTTTCATGGCAAGTGGATATAAGAGCGCCATATCTCGCTAAATTGGATGCAAGTGATTTTCTGGGAAGGCCATTGGATCCCATTAAAGAAGATATTACGCGATATCTTAATGTGGGAGATTTAATCTATGCTAAAATAGCATCAGCTGAGAGGGGTGCCATCCCATCATTGGTGGCAAGGGGTAGCAATCTAGGAAAAATCAGTGGAGGGAAGATTGTCGAGATATCGCCCCAAAAGGTACCTAGAGTAGTAGGTAGGAATCAGTCGATGATTAAGCTACTGCAGGAACTTACAAAAGCTAATATTAAGGTAGGTAATAACGGATTAATTTGGATAAAGGCGAAGAATAAGCAAATAGAGAATATTCTCGTAAGGGCGATAAAAAAGATAGAAAAGGAATCTCATATTCCAAAGCTTACAGATAGAATACGTGAATTCATTAGAAGGGAACTAGAGAAAGTTAAAGGAGGGGAGTAATATGGAACTAAAGGAAGAGATCATACTTTTAACACCAGAGGGTAAGAGATCCGATGGGAGAAGATGGGATGAACTTAGACCAATTAGGATGCGAGTGGGGGTTCTTAAGAGGGCAGATGGATCTGCCTTAGTGGAGATGGGTAATACAAAAGTTTTAGCGGCTGTTTATGGGCCTAGAGAAAGTCATCCACGCCATCTTCTGCCGCCAGATAGAGCTATTCTTAGAGTAGCTTACAGAATGGCTACATTCTCTGTGGAGGAAAGAAAAAAGCCGCAGCCTTCCAGAAGGGAAATTGAACTTTCAAAGGTAATTAAAGAGGCTTTGGAACCAGCCTTATATTTAGAGGAATTTCCGAGAACGGCCATTGATGTATATACATTAGTACTGCAAGCCGATGGAGGAACAAGAACAGCATCGATTAATGCTGCATCTCTTGCCCTCGCAGACGCGGGGATTCCTATGAAGGGATTAGTCACCGCTGTGGCTGTGGGGAGAATTGGTGATCAAATAATTGTAGATCTGAATGATCTTGAGGATAAATACGGTGACGCTGATATGCCAATTGCTATGGTTCCGGTTACTGGTGAAATCACATTGCTACAGATGGATGGAACAATGCCTCCAGATCTCTTCGAGGAAGCCCTAAAGGTGGCTAAGAGAGCACTAGAAATTATATATAATGAGCAGAAAAAAGCACTAAGAGAACGATATTTGAGGATAAAAGATGAGGTTCTAGGTGAAGAGAAATGATTAATGAGATTAAAAAAGAGATCGTTACTAAGCTTGAAAAGGAAACGATATTCTCTTTCTTATCTGAGGGCAAAAGAATTGATGAACGGGGACCTTATGACTTCAGACCTGTAAATATCATTCCAGCACTAATCAAAAAAGCGGAAGGCTCAGCTCTGGTGGAGCTAGGGAATACAAAAATATTGGCAGGAATAAAAGTAAGTCCGGCGAGACCGTTCGCCGACGAACCTAATAAAGGAATATTCGTTGTTAATACAGAGTTTGCTCCAGTTGCTTCGCCAATCTTTGAGCCTGGTCCTCCCTCCGAATACGCAATAGAGGTTGCCCGAGTTGTTGACAGAGCTATAAGAAGTGCTGAAATGATAAAGTTAGACGAATTGGTAATAATTCCTGGAAAACTTGTTTGGATGATCAATATAGACATTTATACTCTGGATGATGATGGGAACTTAATTGACGCATCAATGATCGGAGCAGTATCTGCTCTTCTTACAGGTTCAATTCCGAAGGTTGAAGTTATAGATGAGGAAAAAGAGGAAATAGAAATTATCAAAGAGGAGACACGACCGATACCTATCCAAGATATTCCCGTAACCCTCACTTTTGCAAAAATAGGTAATTATATCGTGCTAGACCCATCTCATATTGAAGAGAATATAATGGATGGGAGACTTACAATAGCGATTAATCAGAAAAATCAAATCTGTGCTTTGCAGAAGGGGGAGGGAGGAGGATTTAAATTTGAAGACGTTCTATTAGCAAAAGATATCGCATTAAGAAAAGCCGAAGAGTTAAGGTCGATAATTCTAGATCACTTAGCTAAAAAACCCAGAGGAGATGAAGCTTGGGAGGAAATAAGAGGTGAATGATAATGGGTCGAACGAAGAAGGTAAAATCTACTGGAAGGTTTGGAGCGAGATATGGAGCTGGAATTAGAAAGAGAGTACTAGCCGTTGAGCTTAGGAAAAAGAAAAAATATTTGTGCCCGTACTGTAACAAACGAGCGTTACGTTGGCGTGCAGTGGGGCTATGGGAATGCAAATCCTGTGGTATCCAGTTAGCGGGGGGAGCTTGGGATCCGATCTCAGATACGGGTAGGAAAATGCTATTATTGATCCGTAGATTGAAAGCCGCAGCCAGCAATCCCAAGGCTTAGTTCTGTTTAAGCCCTGCCACGTATTCTTCAAATTTTTCTAGTCAATATAATTGCAGATACTTCGTATTGGTGGTTCTTTTGAGTATCTTATTGATGGGAGATGATGCATTAGGATATCTTCTATTAGGTGTTTTAAAGGCATTTAGTAAAAATCTGGAGATAGAAGCATGGATTTTAGCTGATTCTAATCTGTCCAAAAGAATAGCAGCGAAGGGTTTTATACTTAATTTGAGCGGTGATAAGCACCATATAAGTTTTGATGGGACATTATCATCTTTTTTTGAAATGACGGGAGAAGAGTTTGATATAATTTTAATTAGTGATTTTTTCAAAAAAACCATGGAAAGGTTGTCAAGGCTAATAGAACTAGATATTAAAGCCAGAGAATTAGTAGTGGCTTCAAAGGTTCTTTTCCCTATTGCCTCAATAAACAAATTATTAGCGAAGAAGCTACCTACTCGACTGATAATTTTTGACGGTTTTACTTATTGGATAGGGAATGAAGTAAGAAAGACGGCAGGTGATACGATATATCTTCAGAAGAAATTCGATGGATTGTTCCCTAATATTCTAAAAGAGCCCGCTGAAATGGCTGGTATTAAAGTCAGAATCCAGCCAGATTTTGAAAATATTTATTGGGCATTAATGATGAATAAGTTGATAGTAGGAATGCTCAGCCTGTTGAATATTAAGCCCAGCGATATCATAGATTCTAAAAATGCTAGGGATATCTATAACTCCTTGTTAGAAGATTTAGAGAAAGTTTTAAGGATAGAAGGAATTAGCCTTGCAAGTCTTCGCCTCACAGTTTTCCACTATCTTCCTAGGTTAAGATACTTGAGGGATGATGCTTTAGAGTCTTTGAGAGAGTGGATATTTAAAGATATATCTTACTTGAGTGCTATAATTGGAGAGAGAGTTAAGACGAAAAACATAACTCTAAAGGCTTTGCCAACTATCCTGAAAATAATGCTTGCATTAAAGGACGTAAGCCATACGAGAGATTAATAAGGAATTTTTGAAGGTGTGGAGAATTGGTAGGGAGAGGGCGGAGGAGAATAAAATGCAAGAATTGTGGATACGAATGGATGCCTAATGAGGTACAACCCTTAAAGACGTGGCATTTGATATCGCCTATGCCAGATAAGCAGGGGCGTATAACAGTTACAGTTATGGCAGTTTGGGAGTGCCCTAAGTGTGGAAGCCGAGTAAGAGGGGTAATGGCCAAGACTAAAATTGGAGAAGAAAGTTTTAGGGGTCAGAACCGCACGCAGAAATTGATAAAGATACTTTCTGAGAGTAAGAGAGTCAGTTTAGAGGAGCTTGCTAAGCATTTTAACACAGATATCCGTACTATAAGAATGGCGATAGAATACTTACTAAAAAAGGGAATGATTAGAGGGGCTATTAAGGGATCATTCTTTGTTAGTGCTAATTGATGATTCTTTCTTAATTAACCTTTCATTGTTTTTTAACCAAATCTCAAATTTTGATTTCGCTATTAAAGCGCATATGCAGAAACTATAGCAATTTCCTTTGTATTCATATTTACCAAGTCTAGTATTGAAAATTAGCGCGTTTTCTTTTCCTTCTCTTGAGCATCTGCATATAAGAATTGTGGTGGGTAATAATCTGATTTCACTATTAGAGTGTGGAATACGAATAGGCATAGGTTTTCTCCTCTCATCCTCATCTTTATTTTTACTTTCAATCTAGTGCGAGAGTATTGAGTTTTGATAGTATATAATAGTTCGGATTACTCAAGTATCACGATACGTAGGGGGTCAAGTTATGACAAGAGTTAAGACAAAAATTTTAAAATTTTTAGCAGG
>JAHKLG010000056.1 GCA_029856625.1 Candidatus Njordarchaeota archaeon
ATGGATCATATTCTCTGTAAGCATAGTCCTATGGTTCTTAGCATACATGCCTCCCGAAGCAGAATTTGGTGGTCCAGAAAGTTGGTTAGCTCAGCTCGGTAAACTATTTGAACCTGTATTTCTTCCACTGGGTTATAATTGGCAAATAGCAGTAGCATTGATCTTCGGATTCCTCGCTAAGGAGATAATGATTGACGCATTCGCCCTACTTATGGGTGATAATTATGAAACTGTGTTAGCGGGAATGTTAACTCCTTTCCAAGCATACGCATTAATGGCCTTTGTACTCGTATATGTTCCTTGTATGGCAACACTAGCGGCGATTAAAACCGAAACGGGTTCATGGAAGTGGACCATTTTCACTGTAACCTATGAATTAATTTTAGCTTACGTGTTAGCGTTTCTCATAATATTCATCGGTAGTTTAATATGGTGATACGCATGATGAAAAACTATCTTCGTTACCTTGGATTCATTTCAGCGATACTAAGCATCACTTATATTTTAATTGGTGTGATAGAGATTGCGAACACATATGTCTCATTTATTCCTCTATTAATCTTACCGGGAGATCCCATGGGTGGGTTCGTCTCAATAACAATCGGATTAATTTTCGCTCACGGTATTAAGGAGCTTTATAGGGGAGATTACAGGGGATTATCGTTTATTCTAGTTGGATTAATTATGACCACAGTGTTTGCTGGCCTTTACACATTAATACTGATTGCGGATGCTATAGAATGCTATGTACTGACTAGTGAGGAATTCATTGGATGGACGATTTTAAACGATCTAAGAATAGAACTCATGCTAGGTTGGATATTATTCCCATTACTGTTATGGCTCAAAGTTCAATTATCCTCCAACGCGGAGTGATCTCGGAGATGGAAATTAACATGCTAAGAGAACCCATTATCCTCCAATTAATCCATTGTAATTATAAAAAGAAAAAAAGAAAAAGTTTTTCCCAATTTAGCCTTTAGCATAGACGTACGGTTCTCCTATCTTAATGATTTTAACTTCAATGTCTAGTTTCTCTTTTTTAACCAATTGTTCAAACTTCTCAAAACCTTTTTCGGCGTGATGAGGAATCGCTATTCTCGGTTTAAGCATTTTTGCTGCTCTGACAGCTTCTTTCGGAGAAGTCCCAGGCGCTATTCCAATTGGCAGAATCGCTATATCTATCTTATACTTCTGCCCGATTTCCGCCATCTCATTAAATGTTCTCGAATCTATGGCGTGATAAATGATGATGTCATTTTCTGTCTGTAATAGGAGAGTTAATGGTTCGGGTGATGGATGATCCGCTCTTTGGGCAATAATCTTTAACCCATTTATCTCAACAACGTCTCCCGCGCTTACACGTCTAAGAAACTTTTCATCTATAACTCCCCGGAGCTCAGAGATGATATGGGCTGGAGCAATGATTACTGCTCTATCCTTATAAAGCTTCCTCACAATATCTTTGTCAAAGTGATCAAAATGCTCATGAGAGATAAATATCACATCTGGATTTAGTGCTAATATCTCGTCTCCAACCATTGCTGGATCCACAACGATCTCAAATTTAGGCGTTTTAAAAACAAATCCGGAATACTTATTAAACCACATCATGGCAACAGCGTTCTCGGTTACACTCATTTCTTCAAACTTTCTAAAATCAACACCTATTAAAGACACCTCAGAGAAAAACTATTCATCAAAATAAGTGGATAGATGATCTTTTTAAAATAAATTGCTCCTTAATCATAATTAATTACGATTGCTTAGGAATTATTATCCCTAGTATTTATGTGTATGAGAACCAATAATTTTCATGCCGGGAATTATTATGAAGATAGAAAAAGTTGTCCGTACCTTTACTAAGCTTTTCGAAGCTTTCCTAGCTAATGAATATGAGAACTGGAAAAAATCCGCTTTGATAAGTTACGATGACCTGACACCTATTGATATTAATGGTAATCATTTCTGCCCCATTATAATGAACCTTGCTATTCAAAATGCTCTTAGCGAGCATGGGAAAAAACCAATTCTTATCCTTAACATTGCTCGTCCTCATGTGAATGATGAGGAGATCCGATCTATTATTGATTTCTGCAACAGGAAAGGATTTAGTCTGTATTATTTTGGATCGAATCCAAGGAATCTCGATTCTCTTCAAGCAATTGCAAGGGCAAAAATAGAGCTTAAATGGGTTACAAGTAATGCAGAAACCGTGGCCAAAATTATAGAGGATGCAAGTCCGGTGGTGAGAACGGTTGATCCTGAAGAACTAAAAATGGGTAATCTAAATAGTCTCAGCAAATTGCTTATTGAAAAACTCGGACCTCCAAGCATGACGGAGGAATTAAAAACCGAGATATTATCGGCGGATAAAGCTGAAATAGCAGCTGATGTCTTGTCCACATTAGCTATTCTTGTAAGTCCCACCACAGCCATTACTAAGGGTCTAAAGTACGCATGGAAGTTCATTCAGGTTGCTAAAAAGAGAAGAGCTGAGGAAATGAAGGAATATTACAAGGAGTGGAGAGAGAAGATCGAAAAGGCGTTCTCGATTGAGAACCTTCGTGAACTTTTTGTTGAAGAATCAGTTGAATTTGAAACTGGCAGACCCGTTGTCATTCTAACGGATGCTTATGATTCTCTCTTAGATTTTACAATTCCAATACTTATCCAAAATATTCTCCAGAAATCGCTAGAGGATTCCCCGTTAATAATTGATTATACATCACCATTATTGAGAATGGCTGGTTTCAGGGAGTACATTAATGATATGCTTAAGGAAAATCACGTAATACTTAATATCATCACAAATAAGTTACCTTACAGAGAATATTCGGTAAATCTCATAAAAACCTTCTTAGAGGAGAGGGCAATCATCATAGATATAGCTTCATGGCTTCTTGATGAAGCATTAAAATCTGAGCCAGCATCAGTAAAAGCTAGGATTCAGAAACTTCTCTCTGATACGATAGGTAAGTCTTCAAGAAATGCAATATGCTTACTGCTTTTATCTAAAAAACCCAGATTCTCTGCAAAACTAATGAAAATTAAGATAATGCCAGGTATCTTAGATCCCATATTAGATTTGATAAGATTCTTTCAAAAAAGATAGAGAGATGAGTACTGACTAGAAATTCTAGGCAATACTGGTATAAATCGATTAAACTCATGAATTTCCGTATTACTTTTATCTCAATTGAGAGTTCATTAAAATACCCATTAGAGGAACCTAATGTTGTTTCAGATAATGAAATATCTCTGCTAGAATCTTCTTCTTTTCCTCTGGATGTAATTCTGGGCTTTTCCCTATATCTTCGGGCTTTCCCCTCCTAATTCCATCTGGGCCAAGAAACATTCCTTCACTAGTTATTCCTCCAAACTCTTTAGGGGGCAAAAACGCTAATAAGAGAATGTCTCCCGTTTTTAATTCAGGAGAATTCGTAATGATTTCGAACTTCTCAGAACCATCCGATACAAGGGCGATCCATAGTTTATCCATCTTAGGATGCCTCACTACTGATAAGATATTCACGAAGCATCTCTCTACAGCGCTTACTGGTTCATCTGAATAGTCAAGGAGTCGCTCTTGTAGAGATATGATGTTCCTTAGTACGAATCTTAGCCACTTAGCCATGTTCTCACTAATCTTCTTTAATTCATCAAAGTTGTTCATAAGAAATGAATACTGAGACCTTGCCTTCTCCTTAAGTTCCTTGAAATAATCTTGTTTTATAAGCTCTTGCTTTGGAAGATATGAATATCTCACCCTATTGAGTAATTTTAGCAAATCATCAAGTACTTCATCTATTCGCTCTCGTTTGATTATCCCAACTTTTCTAGACTTAATCATCTTTATTGTTTTAGAAATAATATTGATGGCAAATATTATTCTAGGATCGTTACCTGTGTCGAAATACTCCGAACTCATCCAATTCACCAGAAGATACTTCAGGGTATTTCATTGAAATAATTGTTAAAAATCCATAGAAGTATTTATGAAAAATTAAAAATACTAATTTTTTAACCCTAGCAATCGATAGTATGTATTTGAAATCCCAAGAAGAAGGGAAAAAGAAAACCAGAAAAACTTTAAATAAAACTCAAACATTAAAGTAGTAGGCACAACGCCTATGATGAAGCTACCTCAAGAGAGACTTTTCCTCTGATACGGGATCAGAGCTTCGATGAACTGGGTGCGAGGCGAAGTACATCCGTTAATGAGCACCCATGGGAGGAGATGATGTGCACGGTGAGGGTAGGCAGTCCTCATTAGATATAAATAGAGGATACCTACCCATAGTGAAATACTTAGTACGCTTACGTTTTAGCATTAGTTTCATCTTGTGACTAATTGATACTTATTTGAAATCATGATGTTAGCAAATAAGGAATATTTATATACCGTTGACGAACAGTATATGAATCTTGTTAACTCTTAGGTAATTATTCATATTGGAGATAGTAATGCTAGATGAAAAGGATTGGAAGATTATTAATTTATTGCTTAAGAATGGACGGGCCACCTATACAGAAATAGCTAAGGAGCTTGATTTAACGGAAGCGGCTGCTAGAAAGCGCGTTAAGCGGCTTGAAAATCTTGGTATTATAAGAGGCTATAGAGCCATAATTGATTGGAAGAAGCTTGGTTACAATATTATTAGTTTAACTGGAATAGATACTGAACCAGATGCTCTCTTTGAGGTGGCCAAAAAGCTTGCTGAGAAGTCTTGGATTGTTTCTCTTGCCTTAACCACTGGGGATCACATGTTAATGGCGGAAATCATAGCTAGAGATAACCGAGAGTTAATGAGAATTCTTGATGAGATTAGTAAGATAAGAGGCGTTAAGAAGATTTGCCCAGCAATAGTTCTAGATGTGCTCAAACAGTGACTTTACGTTTTACTTTTGAAGTATGAGTATAAATGCGGCGTTGAAGAGAAATTTCCTTAGGAATCCTTTTCTGAATCCCGCTTTAAGGCCTAAGTAAAGGTATATTAAGGGATCATGCATTTCTAGTATGCTTTTGTTCAGACCAGATAATAAGTTCTTCTGGCTTCTCAAGATCTTTGAGAGTATCCTACCAATTAAGTCTATATAATGAATAAATATTCTCTTAATTACACCGGATCCTCCATGAGTATCTACTATTATTAAATAACCTCCCGGCTCCAGACACCTATATGCCTCTTTTAAAAAAGTTTTCTTGTTAAAGAAATCCCGAAAAGAAAATGTACAAACAATAGTTGCAATACTCTCGTTTCTCATCGGTATTCTCTCTGCCACACCCAATATTATATCCAGCCCTTCCCTAAATTTCTCCAATAGGAGATTCGCTAAGAATGGTGAAGGTTCTAAACAGATGACGTTCCTAGATCTCCCTAGAAGCTTTTTGGTGAAATGCCCTGACCCAGGTCCTATTTCTAAGATTAAACCTCGATCATCCAGTATATTCTTTAAAGCTAACAATCGACATAAGCTTATTGTGAAGAGAGAGACAATATTATTACCTATTTCGTAAATGTTAACGAGTTTTTCAAGGCTTCTAATGATATCTCTCCAAGTCTCTTGTTCTAGATCTCTAAACATTCCTCTGACACCCTTTTGCTTGATTATATTTCTGCTTGAATGAAAATAGATAAGTCTTGGTGAGGGCGTGTGTCATGATGAATAAACGTGTTTTGATGTTTAAATGTCCAACATGTGGGGAGGACATACATACAGAGGTTGATTTAAGTGAGATGAGGAAGGAGGAGGGAGGGATTTATTCTTTAACAATAGTTCATGGCACAGAAAATCCCCACATTGTAATTGTTTACTTAGATGAGAATGGAAGCATTAGGGGTGTGGAATCATTTGATAAAGTGATCGCCCTTAATATTGAGCGGACGGAAAGAATGGCAATGATGATAGCTGGTAAAAAATCAAGCGAGACTAGGAGTGTCGAGGGATACTCTGTAAAGGTAAGTATCTGCCCAAAGTTAAAAAGCCCTGACCTAATTAGGAAAGTTAAGAATCCCATAGAAGCTAGAATACTGGCTCAATGCGATGGGAGGAATACCGTGGATGATATCAAGAGCCGCACAGGCTTGCCAATGGAAATTGTCCTATTTACGATATCTAAATACGCCAATAAGAAATGGATAAGATACGTATCGGTAATAAAGAAGAGAACTGATTAGGTGGATTTATAGCTTATATCTGTGAGAATCATTCCAAGACACATCATCAGTGCTCCAATAATTTTTACTAAAGAGAGACTCAATCCAAATATCATGAGTTCTAGTATGGCTGAAATTAGGACCTCCATCAAGAAATAAATTGAAGATGTCACAGCTTCAAGGATCTTAAGCCCATTAAACCATAATAGGAAGGGTATTATAGTGCAGAGAAACGAGGTGTAGAGAATTGCTAGCCATCCATTAATACTCGGTGACTTGAATCCCTGAAAAATTATCAGGGGGAGAGAGAATATCGTAGTATAGAAGAACCATACTGTTAATAAGGATAGATCATCAGCGTGTAGATTAGTGATTTTCTTAGTATAGACTATATAGAGACTCCATATTAAACCAGCTAGCAGACATAGCATGTCTCCTAGGAAATATTGTGTCATAAGAGAAGAAAAAGATAGATTCGTTATCAATAACACAGTTCCTAATAAGGATATTAAAATAGCCATCCCCCGTAATTTAGTTAATTTCTCATCAAGTATAAAATGAGCAAAAATCGCGACAAATACTGCACTAGTATTTATTAAAAGTGAGGCATTAGTTGCTATAGTGAACTGCTGGCCAAGGAATTGAAGTACATATCCAAGAGCATTCAATAAGGCCGCGAAGACAATACTACTATTGCATAAGAGTTTATAGAACTCCCAGAATCTTCCAGAAACAATAATTATGACCAGCATAATTACTGTGGCGATAAGGAATCGTAAGAATAGAAACTCCGCAGCTGGTAAATATAATAATCCCCATCTGATAACTACAAAACTCGTTCCCCAGAAAAAAGCTGCCATTAATGTATATATTCTGGCTAAGGAGCGCTCGTTCATAGAGCCCTCTCCTATCCCGATTTTTCGTACTTTGTTAAAGATAGCTATGTATCTAACCACAAACTTTTTACAATCTTTTTTGCTTAATACATAAAAGCCCTTTTTATGAGGAATGATGAGAGAACATTGAGAACCGATTATAATGATGATGCCTCCCGCTTCTGATTAATAACCTTCGGTAACTCCACCAATAGATAAACTTTTTAATTAGCTCTTCTTCATGATTGTATGAAGACACCATTTTTCATAAAGGTAATGACTATGCAGACACCAGAAACAATATTCGGAATCATCATGTTAATTATAGGAATTATCCTTTACTTGTTAATTCGAAGAGATACTAAACTGGTGTATGGTGCCAAAGAGAGCTAGAAGGAAAGATTATATGATGAGTGTGCCCCAGGCTGATTAATGATGAGCTTCCACTCTGTCTGATATTTTTCCTCTAAACCATTGCTGTAAACAAACTCATATTTCTTCTCAGGTTAACTAAATAGCGCTTTCAGCTCTATATAGTTATAGAAAAACTATATATAGATTTGGCTCCTTCTATATACTTGATTAAATCTTATACAAAGGAGGTCTTCGATGAAGGAATTAAGAAAAATTCAGCGCACTGGAGGTGCGACATATATTATTTCACTCCCAAAAGCTTGGGTTAAGCA
>JAHKLG010000057.1 GCA_029856625.1 Candidatus Njordarchaeota archaeon
ATGATTTTGAGATATTGAAGAGTGAGCCAGGGGCAAAGTTATATTCGATGATCCCACCAGACTTTAGCATATGCGAATATTGTCTAAAAGAAGTACTTGATCCTAGTTCTCGATTTTATCAATACCCTTTCCACTCTTGCGCGTGGTGCGGACCACGTTTTTCTATGATCTATAATCTCCCATATGATAGAGAAAATACTGCTATGAGGGATTTTCCTTTATGTGAAACATGTAGAAGTGAATATGGAGATCCTAATAACATTAGACGATTCCATGCTCAGGGGATAAGTTGCCCAAAATGTGGACCTACAATCTGGCTTACGAATAACGATGGTGAGAGGATAGAGGTAAAGGATCCTATCAAAGAGGCGGCCAAATTAATTGATGAGGGATACATAATAGCTGTTAAAGGCTTAGGTGGATTCCATATAGCAGCTTTAGCGACAAATGATGACGTTGTCCTAGAATTGAGGAGGAGGAAAAAGAGGCCTCAGAAACCATTTGCTCTCATGGCTCTCAATATAGAAACCGCGAGTAAAATCGTATACATTGATGAAAAAGCGGAGAAAGTACTGAAGGGCCCGGAGAAACCCATAGTGCTTTTACCGGAGAGGGAAGATAGTCCCGTTTCTAAATATGTAGCTCCCGGCTTAGATAAGCAGGGTATCATGCTCCCATACACGGCTCTTCACTTACTATTACTAATGAAGACAAAGGATAAATTCTTAATAATGACGAGTGGTAATGAGCATGGAAAACCTATGTGTATTGATGAAAATTGTGCATTCAAAAGATTAGGAAAGTTTGTAGACTTCTTTCTTCTGCATAATAGAAAGATCGTAAATAGGGTTGATGATAGTGTTGTCAGGTTCACGGATGATGAATTAACAATGATTAGAAGGAGCAGAGGATATGCTCCCACGTGGATAAGGATTCCATTTGAGTTGCCAAGGAAGATAATAGCGTTCGGAGCAGAACTACAGAATGCGGGGGCGGTAGGATTCGAGAATAAAGTCGTTTTAACGCAGTTTATAGGAGATACTGATGAATATGAGAATCTGAAATATCTTGAAAAAATGTTGCTATTTTTCTCTAAGACGTATGAGATTGATCCTAAAGAATCCGTATTAGTAGCGGATATGCACCCTCGTTACGCGTCTAGGAGACTTGCTGAAAAATGGGCTATTAAATACGCCACAGAATTGATGCTCGTTCAGCATCACCACGCGCATATTGCATCAGTTATGGCTGAGCGGGGAGTGGAATTAGGAGAAAGAGTTGTTGGTATTGCGATAGATGGGGTTGGTTATGGATTAGATGGGAATGTATGGGGAGGAGAGGTATTGCTTTGTGATTACACCAAGTTTGAGAGAGTAGGACACTTGGAATACAATCCTCTACCAGGTGGTGATTTAGCGGTTATCTATCCAATTAGAACCCTCATCGGAATGCTAACTAATTTTATGAGAGAGGAGGAAATCCTGATTTTTCTCAAGAAACGGGGACTTCTGGACAAGTTGAGAAGAGGAGATTTAGAAGCTAAAATAGCAATTAAGCAATGTAATGATGCGGTCAAATCCTCGAGCATGGGACGGGTTCTTGATGCTTTTGCTTCTCTATTAGGAGTATGTTACGAAAGAACTTATGAAGGCGAACCAGCAATAAAGCTTGAAGCAGCAGCAAGAGGAGGAGCACTTCTTGATGATTTCGACATTCTCATCAGAAGAGAGAACAATGCTCTTACTGTCCTGACATCAAAACTACTGCTAGATGTTATAGAATATCTAGAGAATCCTAATGTATCGTTAAGCAACATAGCTTTCACAATTCAATTTCTATTAGGTAGAGCCTTAGGAACTATAGCAATAAAGAACTTAGCAAAAAGTTCCATTAATGCTATTTTTGTAAGCGGAGGAGCGGCGGTAAATACTTACATTATCAGGGGAATAAAATCGGTGGCAAGGGAAGAAAATGTGAAGGTTTTACTTCCCTCCAAAATCCCCGCAGGAGATGGGGGGATAGCTCTTGGACAATTAGTTGTAACTGGTGCTCGCTTAATTGATCAATGATTAATACTGATGGGATTGGTTTGTTAAAAATATCCTTTCGACTATCTTTTCAAGCTCTGTGAAGAATTGCGTAGATACTAGTTTTTCAGGATTGCCTATGGCAGATTCTATTTCTTTATCGAACCGAATAGAGCCTAAAAACTGTATACCATTTTTGTTAGCGAGCTTTTTTGAAACTCCCATATAATTATTCATAGCCATATTCTCTATTAACCCAAGAATGTTAACATTAGTTGACTTTAACAATTTGATCAATCTTTGGACTACTTCTAGGGAAAGCTTCGAGGGCGTTGTTATTAAGAGAAATTCGCTATCCCTAAGAAACCTAATGACTTCCAGTGTCTCCTCTCCAATCCCTGGGGGGAGATCTATGATGAGGAAATCTAAAGATCCCCATCGAGTAATAGCCATTAACTCAATTATCGCATCAGATACCTCTTTACCTCTGAGTGGTAAAGGTTCTTCTTTTGCGAAGAAAATTATTGACATTAAAGAAATATTATATACCGTTGGCGGAATGATCCCCTTCTCTTCTTTTGGGAATATATCCTTTACTCCCAATACAACGTGGCAACTTGGTCCATAGAAGTCGAGGTCGAATAGTCCTACTTTATATTTTCTTCTTGAGAGAGCAAGAGCTAGTGATGTAGCTATTAATGTTTTACCAACACCTCCTTTACCAGCAGCTACCGATACTATTCTCTTAATGTTTCTGAATCTCTCCTTGATGATCTTTTCTCTTGGATCGATCATTTTCCTCCACCTAATACTTTTATTGATTTTATATAGACTCCTCGACCCCTTATTACGTCAAAATCTCTGCTCCCACATACCGGACATGCGATGTATGCATGAAAAACTTCTGGGATAAAATGTATTGCCTCCCGAGCTTCTTCATCTAATTTTTCAATAATTTCCCCGAAGCTCCACTCATAACCGCACACGTTACACTTTAATACTGCTTTTTCAGTCTCAAAAACAATTCTTGCGTTTTCCGCTATCGTGCCTTTTACCAGATTTTCTAAAGCAAATTTGAATGTCTCCATATCTATCTGCTGAAGCTCACCCATAACGATATTGATCTCCAATACCTTCTCAGCATTCTCTTTAGCAGCAATATCTAAGACCGTGGTAAGCACTGCTTCAGCCAAAGCCCACTCATGCAATAAGGGCACCTCATAATATTATCTTCCGAGTATTGCAGATTAGGAGGATTATATTAATGAATTTGCGTAATGTATTTACTGTAAATGCAATATATTTTTCTTACCCTACTCCTCATTCTCTATTGGCTCTGCTGAGACGAATGATAATAAGCTATATTGGACTATAGTAGTTAAGACATATATTAATTGGGTAATACTCGTATTTTTCTGAAAACATAGGATCATGAGGTGGCGTAAGGAATGATTTTATCTAGTCAGTTAATTCTTCTAGGGCTAACTAGCTTAACAATAATCATTCTCCTCATTCTAGCTATAGTGCTTTGGAAGTTAATTGCGACCGGGGGCTTGTTAGAGATCTTCGAGAAGAGAGCCACCACACCAGAACCTTATAAATTCATAAATTATGAATGCGGAGATTTTCCAATAGGAGATGCCAGATTTAGGTTCAGAATAGAATACTATGTGTTCCCTCTAATATTCTTGCTCGTTGACGTCTTTGCTCCATTTCTCTATCTCTGGGCGATAATGATTAATTCCCTCAATCTTCTTTCTCTGCTGATACCCATCGTCTCGCTCTCTATCATTCTCATAGCGGTATATATTGTTTTTCTTCATGAAGGATTAAAACTCCTTACTCCTCCCGCGAACCACACTTCTAGATTAGAAATTATCGAAAAAGCGGCTAAGGGTGATCCAAAAGCTTTGGAAGAATTCCTGAGAATAGAGCCTATGAAAGTATATGGCGAAGGACGTGTAATAGAGGTTAGGATAAAGAAGAGGTTTGAGAGGGTCTATAAAGCGTTAGCCCCTATACGTTCTCTATTGAGGAAATTACTTGGATGGTTGTTTAGATGGGGTATGGCGAAGTCTCCCTGGATTCCTCACTTCGGTATTAAGTGCTGTGCGATGGAAATTCCGATGTCTGTTGGTGCTTCGAGATTTGATATGGAGCGATGGGGGGTTATCCCTCCAGCCAGTCCTAGACAAGCTGATATACTCTTAGTGAATGGCCCAGTTTCTCTCAAATTAGCACCGAGACTAAAAGCGATATATGACCAAATGCCCGAACCTAAATTCGTGATAGCCGTTGGTGAATGCGCTATTGTAGGCGGACCCTTTAAAGGATCATATAGCCTAATTGAGGGGGTAAACAAAATCATTCCGGTAGATTATTATATTCCTGGATGTCCACCAAGACCGGAAATGTTCTTAGACGTTATTATGAATTATAGAAAGGAAGTTCAGAAGGATCTCCTATATCGTTTAAGAAAACATCAATGATTAGAGGGGAGAGTTTTGGCTATTAATGAATGGGCTCAAGAAATAAAGAATAGCTTTGGTGATGCGGTAGAAATCCTCGATATGAAGTGGAAAAATCACTTGGGTATCCGGGTTATCGAGCCAAATAAAGTTACAGATGTCGCAGGAAAATTAAAGGGTCTCGGATTTTCTCAGAACCTATTAATCACAGCAATTGATTGGATTAATGATAATAAGATAGAGGTAGTGTATCACTTTAATAAAATGGACTCTGACGCTATGGCATGGATTAGAACTAATATTCCTAGGGAGAATCCCGAGATACCTTCTATTTGGAGAATTTTCAGATCAGCCGTTATTCATGAGATAGAGACTTATGATCTCATGGGAGTCGTTTTTAAGGGGCATCCAGATCTTAGAAGAATGTTTCTACCACCGGATTGGAACTTACCTCCACCTCAAAGAAAAGATTTTGACCCCAAAATGGCGCGAGCTTATGATTGGAGAAGCAAGGTTTACAATGCCTATAATCCTTACCAAGAGGTAATTTCTAAGGAAAGTGATACAATTTATTACCTCAGTATAGGTCCTCAGCATCCAGCAATGCATGGCTGTTGGAGAGTACTTCTTAAGTGTGAAGGAGATACCATTCTTGAGGCATGGCCTGAATTCGGATTCGTTCACCGGGGAATTGAGAAGCTAGCTGAGTACAGAACATATGAGCAAATATCAATTTTTACGGATAGATTCGATTACATTGCCTCTCTGGCTTGGAACTTAACTTATGCAATGGCAGTGGAGGATTTACTCGGAATAGAAGTTCCAGAAGTAGCTAGATGGTTGAGAGTAGCGCTTGCAGAGATTCAGAGGATTATTTCTCACCTCACATGGCTAGCTGCCGCTTGTGCTGATATTGGAACATTCCACTCAATGTTTTTATACACGATTAGAGAACGTGAAAAAATGTTTGATCTCCTTGAAATGCTTTGTGGTGCTAGATTGACATACACATTAACAAGGATTGGTGGAGTAGGAATCTTTAAACATGCTGAAACAATTCCAGATGGCTGGTTTAATAAGGTACTTGAAGTTATGAAGGATTTCCAGAAAAGAATGAGGGAGTATGAAGAGATCGTCTTCTCCAACGAGACTTTTTATGTGAGGACTAGGGGAATAGGGATAATCAAAGGAAAAGCGGCCATCGAGGCCGGAGCTACTGGCCCCGTATTAAGAGCTGCGGGTATAAAGTATGATGTACGTAAGATAGCCCCGTATATGGTTTATGATGAGATAGATTTTGAGATACCAACTGGTACTAATGGGGATGTGTTTGATAGATGGTATGTGCGTTTCAGGGAAATGCAAGAGAGTGCTAGGATAGTTGAGCAAGTCATAGAACAGATGCCAAAGACTGGGCCTCTACGAGTAAAAGTGCCTCCACCAAAGTTTAAGGTTTCTGGGGAGGGATTTGCAAGAACAGAAAATCCTAGAGGAGAAGCAATGATATACATTATTGGAACAGGTGATGACAAACCCTACAGAATGCGGGTTAGAAGCCCTACGCTCTGTAACCTATTTCTGACTCACTACTTGTTAAGAGGAGCTAGAATAGCGGATCTACCAGCCATTATCGGTTCTCTGGATCCAAGTATGGGTGAAGTGGATAGATAGGAGGTGTTTAATCATGTCTGATCCTATACTGAACATTGCTCTTTGGTTACGTAATTATGTCTTCTCTCTTGTAGAATATTTCGGGAAAATCCTTGGAATACCTCCAAGTATGTATGAGTACATAACAGGGCTAATAATGTTTCTAATTGGTTTTCTGGCCTTTGGATTAGACATATTATTCATTGTCTGGATGGAGCGTAAAGTTATAGGAAGGATACATAATAGGAGATCAGTTACAGAAACAGGACCTGTAGGTTTCTTTCAGAATATTGCTGACGTGGTAAAACTTCTAGTTAAAGAGGATATTATACCATTGGGAGCAGATAGATTCTTCCATGATATATTACCTCCAATAACAGCAGCTGTTACATTAATTCCATTAGTAGTGATTCCTTTCGCACCACACTTTTACGTGGTAAGGTTAAGTATTAGTCTTCTCTTAGCATTTGGGGTAATGGCTCTTGTACCAGGATTAATCCTCTTAATAGGTTGGGCTGGAGGTAGTAAATATACGCTTCTTGGGGGATTTCGATCTGGCCTCCAGCTTATCGCTTATGAGATACCCCTAAGCCTTCTCCTTATAAGTATCGTAATCGTCACCAGATCGCTGGATCTAGTGACAATTGTTGAGTCTCAATCTCATCTCTGGAATATAGTGAGGTTGCCGCTTGGAGCATTGCTATTCTTTATAGTAGGAACAATGGAGCTTGAAAGGGCTCCGTTTGATATTCCGGAAGCTGAGGGAGAAATTGTGGCAGGATGGAGAACGGAATACCCAGGAATAAAATTTGGTTTATTTTATGGTACTGAGTATTTCCACTTCTTCGTAACATCAAGCCTCTTTGTTACTCTCTTTCTAGGAGGTTGGCATGGTCCATTACTTCCTCCACTAGTATGGTTCTTGATTAAAGTTCACTTGGTAATGATTCTATGGATCTGGGTCAGACTAACATTCTTCAGACCACGACCTGATCAATTGCTTCGCATATGCTTTAAGTACATGATACCATTGGCATTCCTGAATCTTCTCTGGGCGATTGGTTATGTCGCATTTATTTCCTACTAGGTGATTAATTATGAGTGTTCTTAAGAGATTTTTATCACCTCTTAAGGAAACTGGGAAATACTTACTGAAAAAACCTTTTACGGTCATGTATCCGAGGGAGCCAGCAGTTGTTAAGGAGCGGTGGAGAGGTATTCATAAGCTTGATTGGAATAAGTGTATTGGATGCGGCATGTGTGCAAAGGCGTGCCCTAACAAGGCAATTGATTATGTCTTTGAATGGGGTTTAGATCCTAGGCAGCCTAAGAATATTAGGTTGCGAAGACCAGCTATAGATCTTGGTCATTGTGCTTTTTGTGGAATGTGTGTTGAGGCATGTCCTACGGGTGCTTTAACTTTCTCTCAAGAATATAAGATGTTTGCTTTAGGAAATGATCGCTTAGGATTGATAAGGCTTCCTCACGAGCTTGCATCTAATGCTCCAAAGCGTAATATAGGAGTAGAGGAAAAGATCC
>JAHKLG010000058.1 GCA_029856625.1 Candidatus Njordarchaeota archaeon
AGGTATTATAAAAACGCATTTGGATTTCCCATTTATCGCTATCCAAGCATTATTACCAGACATAATACAAAATTATAGTAATTTCGATTTCATTACTCAAATCATATATCCAAGAGACTGGGGCCAGATAATCGCCTTTGCTGATATTAGACCTACCGATAAAATCGTTGAAATAGGTACGGGAGCAGGGGCATTTACAGCGTTTCTGGCAGCTCTCTCTTGTGGGGCTGAGGTGCGGATATTTTCATATGAAAAAGATGCAAAGCGAGCTGAAAAAGCTAAGGAGAATTTGAAACGATTGAATGTTCCAGAGGTATACGAAATTAAGATACGTGATGTTTCAAAGGATGGGATCGATGAAAGGAATGTTGATGTAATATTCATCGATATTCCAGAACCATGGACTGTTATCAAGTTAGCATGGCATGCTTTAAAACCGGGAGGTAGAATCATTATTTATGTTCCAACATATAATCAAGTAGAAAGAGTTCTACGAGCTTTAATGCAGAATGGTTACATTGATATAAAGATTAAGGAATGCATTGTGAGGGATATCCAGCCAAAACCTTATGCTGTTAGACCTGAGCTTAAAGGCTATTATTTTTCAGCTTTCATCATCTTTGCTAGAAAGAGCTTGGTTATTCCGCTTTGGATGATTAAGGAACTTCTCAAATAATTTTAAAGGGAGGCTGAAAGAAGTTGGAGCAAGAAGTTTTTTTAACAGTATTAATGGACTTTGACATTGTGCATGATGTGCTCACGGCTAAAATGATTCTAGATAAAGCAGCAAACTACGGAAAAATAATAAAGGCTAGAATTTATTTGGAGCAGTCAGATATTGATGAGCACAGAGAATCTGTGCGAGAGATATCAAAATTAGGAATCGAGCCAGTTGTCACTACATTAGCTAAAGATGTCCGTTTTGCGATCGACTTACTGGAGGATGCGTATAATGAGAAAATAACATATATCGTAATAGCTCATAATAGGGAATCAATTCTCCCAGCTCTTCTTTATGCGAAAACATTGAAGAAAATAATTGTAATCTCTCCCATTAAAGTCCCAAAAAGCTTTGAAGCCGTTGCGGAGGAGATAATAACTGTTTAAGGATCAAGTACTATTTCTTCTCTACGGATACTAGATAACATAGTTAAGGTTAGAATCGATTTAAATTTCTCAATCGGTTCTTGAAACTTATTCTTTTAAGGAAAGGTAATAAGGGCGCCTAATATGGCAAAAACGTATCGAATATTAGTGACGGGAGATTTTCATATACCATTTCGTGCCCAAGCTCTTCCTAAACAATTGGTGGAGACTCTAAACGAAGAACATTTTGATCTAGTAATAATAACGGGTGATCTTGTTCAGAGCTATGTATTGGAACCTTTTAAGAAATTCTCCGTGGTAGTAGTAAGGGGGAATATGGATGTGGGAGAAGCGGCCCATTTTCCAGAGATAGCTTACGTTAATATTCCAAACGCCAATGTTCGGGCTGTTGTTTTTCATGGAACGGGTATATATCCTCGTGGCGAGCCAATGCTATTGAGAGGGATTGCTAAGAAGCACGGTGCAGAAGTAATATTCACCGGACATACGCACTATCCAGATGTCAGAAAGGTTTTAGATACAATAATAATAAATCCGGGAAGTGGAACTGGGGTATATGGTGGAGGTGGGGGATTAGGAATACCCACATGGGCTATAGTAGAATTTTCACGGAGAGAACTATTTATAGAGATTCACGCTGTAAGGCGATCTTATATAGAGATAATGTTACGGAAACGTTTTACTATCACAAGGGAGTAGTTGCTGAATCGTGAAGAGTTCAGCGAGAAATTATGAAGGTACTAATCCAGAGGTGGCTCTAATTTTTCGAGGTGAACATAAATAGGAACATCGAAAAATTTAGTGAATTTAATTTACATACTTTTTTCAGCTGTGGCTGAGAATATAGAGTTGGGGGCTATAGATGCTGCTAGAAATCTTCTTAGCCGTGTGGAGGAACTAGCAGAATCAGTTAAAAATATTGTTAGTTATGCTGAGATAATACATAAACTCAGCGACTTTTACCTTGAATTAGGGGATTATGAGAAAGCAAAAGGTGTTATCGAGAGGCTTATAGAAAGGCTCAGTACAATTGACGCGGAAGGAAAGGATTTCAAAATAAAGTATCTTAGGGCAGTTTCTCAAGCAACTTTATTAAAAATATATTATGAGAAAGGAATCTTGAGAGAGGATCTTTTGATTGATACAAAAAGAGTATATGAGGAATTAGCGGAGGAGAAAGGATTAGTGGACTACCTACTTGATTACATTCTTTCTCTTTATATCCCAATTCGCTTGGCGGAGGGTAAGAAGAGAGAGCTTAAATTAGAGCTCCCCAAGCTAATTTCCTTTTGTAAAGAAATACTAAGACGGAAAGAAGTTAGTGTGGAGAGAGTTTATCCATTAATGGCTGAAATTTTGGTAGAATTAGCGAATATCGAGATTGATCTTGGAGAGTTTGATAAAGCAGTCGAACACGCTATATCAGCCTTAGAAATATATAAATCGCGCGAAGAGTTAAAGGAGAACTTCTGCAACATTCTTGTTAGATTATTAGAACTGATTAGAAAGTATAAGGAGCTACTAAAGAGTGTGGAGATAGAAGAGATAAAGAATCTTGTCTCTGATGGATTAAAGTTGTGTGAGAATAGGTGTAGAGAGAAGTTAAAAAGACTGAAGCAAGATTTAAACCTCTAATTTCTTTGTCTCTAATAGAGCTTTGTCCTTCGTGATTATCGCCAAATCTATATATCGTCCCGCTAATACGTCTCTTCTAGCAACTGCTTTCATTGCATCCATTAATAATTCAGCTCCTTCCTTAACGCTTATTTTTGGATCATATCTGTCCTCAAGGATTCCTATCGCTACCTCCGCCGATGTTCCTGAGGCAGCGTAATCCTCTTCCATAACTGAGCCGACGGGATCTAAAGAGAAGAGTCTAGGTTTTTCTTCGGGAAGTTTTTCAACACCTCCTACAAGCGCAAAAGTTATGTAGGGGAACAGCTTCCAACTATATAGAATAAGACCTAATCTATGAGCTATAGCTTCGATAGTAAGACTGCGTTCTAATGTATATCTCAGAAATCTCAGTTCGAATTGTACTTCCTTAACTAAGCTTTGTAAGTCCGCTACATGACCGGCAAATGCTAAGCCTATTCCATCCAGTACGTACACGGATCTTCCTGCTTGAGAAACAATCAAGTATCCATAACTTACATTCTTAGTACCCGCCAAAACAATACCATCAGAACATTTAACTCCAGCAACAACTGATTCCCAAGTACCTAAATTAATGCCTCCCACGCTAATCAACTCCACTTAACCTATGCAAGTAGAAATGGGTAATGTTTTGCTTTAATATTTATCACCTAATTACTATTCTGTTTTTCAATCTGCTTAAGGAGGGATGTTAGAAAACACTTGAATTTCTCCCAATCGTCTCTGGGCATTTTAGGTAAATCTAAAGCGATGTATTCTTTATCTAAGTTATGGATTTTGAGAATTTTTTGCAAAGGTCTTTTTATTCCTCTAATTTCTAGAAATTTTCGTGGAATTTTTCTCCATCTCCAAACGCCGAATTGCAAGATTTTATTGATATCTTCCTGCGAAAACCCCTGGCTTCTGGCTATACTAGAAATACTCTCTCTTAATTTCTCATAAAGATTCGGATGGATGTTTTTAAGGATTCGGAAATCAGCTAAATTACTTGATGGACATGGCCAGCAGCCGATTCTGGATAATCCTTTCCCATACAGAGGATTTGCTGGTAATCTCCGCCAGAAGATATATAACCAAGTATCTAGCGCGTTCCAATTATAAATCGGATGCGCATTTAATTGACCAGTCCAGGGATTTTTAGTAATGCGTCCTTCTTCCGCTCGGCGTAATGATTCGTATTTTCGGATGCCTACAAAGCATAGTGTTTTTGCAATCCCTAAAATGTCAAGTAACTGTCTCGTTGGCGCCAATTTATTTGATTTGCAACACCATCGCCAATCCATCCCAGGCGGTCCTATAGTATTAAAGCCGATCCAAAATCTTTGTGAGGGGACTTCTATTATTGCCGTTTTCTCGCCAAGGTGAACGATTACGTCATTAATTCTCTTCCTTCTTAATGGCTTCTTGCCTTCAAATTTCTGAAGAACCTTAAATGTATAGTCTACCGTCTCCGGATATTCTATTCCCGTATTAACAAAAAATACGAGGAAATCTTTTCGAAGAGCCCTGCGAACTAATTCAAATGTTACAATACTATCCTTTCCACCACTAAATGATACTGTTACTGGTAAGTTTTTTCTAGATATACGATTAATGAAATCCATAGCTTCTTTCTCTTTACTTTTCAGCCCATGTAAATTAGCAAGTAAGACTAAAGAGAATTTCTCCTGTAAATTAGGTGGTAATAAATTACGAGGATCAAACTCTTTTAAATAGAGCCCCCCCTCTTTTTCTTCAGAAATAGTCTCTCTAAAATTCTTTCTTTCGATTTTCTTAATGATTTCATTTCCAATTTGTCTAGCGAGGTCAAAAGAAAGTTTAAGTCCCTTTGCGCGGTTCTTGACTACTACGCCTCGAGAAACTTTTCTGAGATTTTTAGACGACATTCGGGCGGTACCAATACCCACTAATGAGTTATTAGCGAAAATAAACACGGGATCCCCATGGTTAAATTCACTATATTTAATGATGCCTGGGGCTAAAACATTGTAGCCCTCCGAGATTTTTTCACCAGCTTCTTTAGATACAATAATGAAATGGTAAATATGAGATAGGGATTCCAGAAAATTTTGGGAGAGGAAAGCTGCCAATGAAAAGAGGACTATAGAACCATTCTGATTCAATACTATTTCGAAATCAGATTTTTCAGGATTAAACCTAAGATTACCAATAACCTTTCCCTGAAAAATAATCTCATCCATCTTGTCAATATAAGAAACTGGATTAAGTAAAATTATGTCCCTCAGCAAGATCTCAATAATATCCCATGAGACAATCTCCCCGAGAAGCTTTCTCAGTAATATATAATCATAATTAAACGCTGGCCTTGGATCTCCTGGAGGGGAAATATTTACTTTAATACCTTTTTTCTTACAGAGATTGCAGTATTCTGTTATTAGCGGTACGTTACAATTTTCACACCAATAGAGTCTTATTCTACCAAGGTAGGGGGCTTTATGCAAAGCAAAACACCAATTGTAAGCATAGTTAATGAGTCTCTACAATAAAATGTGCAATGAATAACAAATCCTTTCATGAATAATTACAGACTCATGCATCTATGGCTCAGTATTCGTGTTAAACCAAAATGATGTGAAGATCCGCTGAAAAGGTTGAGAGTGGAAGATAGGAAATCGGTATAGTTCTACTCTTTAATAATGAAATAATCCCACCAGCCACGTTGTTTTATCTCCTCTACTAATTTATCAAGTTCTTCATTATTCTTTAAGCGTTCGTTCCAAGAATCACTTCCTATTACATCAGGATGTAATCTAACGCGGATATCCCAGTCTTGGAATTTTTCTTTTAATCGTGCTCTAATCACTGCAGATATGTGCATAATTAAAGGACAGAAGGGTGTAGAGGGAATCCATTTTACTTCAATAATTTTTTTATCAATATCAACTTCTACGAATTCTTCTTTCAATAGTCCAGCATTCAGCAAGGATATTCCAATTTCTGGATCCCTTATATTACCAGCGATAGCAATAACAAAGTTACGTATGAGTTCTCGCTTTTTCTCCTTATCTTTTTCTCCTTCCTTAGACATTTTATCTCACAACCTTTTATAACCGTGTTATAGATAAAGCTCATGGAAAAAGAGTTAAAAGTTCTTCGTTAAAGAGACGATGCTTTTTCATGTTATTAACTTAAATTTCTCTATCGAAGTCATAATATTCCAAAATACTAGTAACCAGTAACATATAATCTATGGCGATGCGGTGATGATGTTCGGCATTTTGACTAAAAAGGAATTACTAGAAAGGCTCGAGCAGGATTTAGTCATAAGGCCTTTCTTCCGTGAAAGTCTAGGTGAAGTGACTTATGATATTTCCCTTAGTTCGGAATTCGTCTTCATTGAACCTCATCATACCCCGATCCTGGATCCAGAGAACTTAAGTGTTAGAGCAAATAGAATTCATGCTAATCACATATATCTTCAGCCGCATTCCTTTGTGCTTGGAAGAAGTTTGGAGTGGATAGAATTACCCAATGATATAATGGCAATGATTTCTGGCAAATCAAGCTTAGCTAGATTAGGCATAGAAGTTGAGGCAGCTTATTTGCTTCACCCCGGTCATAAGGGTTACGTTATCCTTGAAATAAGTAATAGAAACACTATTCCAGTGAAACTAAAAACTGGTATGCTGATTGCTCAACTTGTATTCTTTAAAGTTAGACCCGTAAGACCTTATAGTGAGCGCGGTAGTTTTGGCGTTCAAACACGGATTGAATTACCGAAAAGAATCAGATTCATTATGGGGTTGCATAAGTCCGAGGAGCCATCGGGAAGTTAGATTTTTCCTAGATACTTACGACTATAGTGTATGAGGAAAGCACCTAAAGAGTATAGAAAGCTGGTCATGTCGTGATCTATTGTCAGTGGAATCTTCTCTGGAATTTTGTCAATGATTTCTATTGGTATCTCAGAAATATTAGGAGATAGAATGCCTATTGTGGCTATCTTTTGTGCTTTATTTAGGAGTCTGCGTAGTAGGGAAACTATGTCACTACTTATTTGTCTATCAAGTTTTTTTACAACGAAAGAGAGTATCCTTATCTTTGAGAAGAGTCCGCTGTAATCATCGAATTTTTCAAAGAGAGTTCCTAATTGGAGACTGTATATCACAAATTCTATCTCGAAATCAATGCGATTAAATATTCCTCGTGTTCTGGAAGTGTAAAGCAATACATCTTCATGCACACTGGATCTAGTGACGTAGTGAGAATAATGTGAATCAAAGAATTCAATGTCATCTATTAAAAAGCAAGTGGCTGCGTGTATCTTAATTTTTTTCTCAGCTATACGCTTTGGGACTTCAAACAGAGAGGAAGGCAGCTTTTCAATTTCATTTAACAAAAAATGTAATCTGGGGTCTTTTTCTTTTTCGTGAACTTGTTTTAATGCATGGGCTATTACTGGTCTTAAATCTGGATGAAGAGCAATACTTAACATTTCTTCATAAACTGCTCGATTATATAAAGCACGAATAAAGAGCTTTATGATCTTCTCGAGTTTTTCTTTTCTCCATAAGATCTTTGTTGCAAGAATGAATGCATCAGTAAAATCTCTTAAGGATGGTAATCTCAGCTGAGTTCTCACCATGACTGCTAAATTTGACGTGTTGTCAACCATACACCAGGCGAGAAAGCATGAAAGGGTCTTTTGAAGATTATTGGGTTGAGAGAGACGAAAATGGTCAAGAAATTTTTCATGATAGGCTTTTATCAACAGTAACACCTATTAGGGTGGTTGTTGATAAAAGTTTATGAAAGATCAGAACAGGGGAGCTACATCATTTTTATCTCAGCTCCTGGCTATGCTTCATCACTTAGTATTCTCGAAAACGTG
>JAHKLG010000059.1 GCA_029856625.1 Candidatus Njordarchaeota archaeon
CTGGAAAAATCTTCTCATGCTCCGCGTACTGCATAATTTCATTTATTTTATCTCTTAATACATTGTATGCGTCTACTAAACCTTCCAGGGAGGACAGATCCTTATCAATTAACGGTATTTCCACAAGTCTGATGCCCTCTTTCTTTGCAAGGGCTTTGAACTCGCTTATCATTCTTTCTTGTATCTTTGCCTTTACGGGTATTTTTGATCCCAAATTTCCTGGATACACCATGTTTATAATTAGTAGTTTAATTGGTATTCTGAACATCTTTAGATCTGTTAAAATTCTTTTACTGACCTCCACGCTGAGCTTATCTGGCGTGGCGACTAAGTATGCATTGTGGTTTTTATCCGATAACATATTAAGAATCCTTACAGCTAATTCTCTCCAAGATTCTATTAATTGGAGAGGAGAATTGCTTGCTCGTTTAGATATTTTTCGAATAATGCTCTTAATCCTCAGATACATTTTCACAGCGTCACCTAAGTGGTCGTAGAATTGTTTCTCCAGCCTCAATAATCTCAGAGCATCCCCTGCTGCTGGCAGATCCCATATAATATAATCAGCTTCGTTCTTTCTCCATTTCTCGTATATTACGTATAACATGAATTCATCCGCGAGTCCTGGCGCTCCTGCTATATAATCTATGATATCTCTATTAATTGGAAAAATAGAGGATATGACGGAATATACTTCTTCGCCGAAACGTTCCTTCCACATCTCAATTACTTGTTCGGGAGATATCTCTAAGATTTTAAGGTTCCCAAGACCACTCACTACTCCTTCTCTACTTCTTCCGGTTCCGAATATTTGGGAAATAGTGGGAACAAAATCTGTTGTTATTAGCAGAACCTTGTTATTCAGCTTTGCTAGGTGATAAGCTATTAAAGACGCTATAGTTGATTTCCCGACCCCGCCTTTGCCCCAAATGCTTATGAGCTTCATGTCTGCTCCTACCTAGTTCTAGTAGCTATAATTAATAGCATGATTCCTATTATTTGAGCTATTACAGCGTACATTATCGCTAGTGGATAGCTGGCATAATCAATAAGAAGACCAAATACTGTACCACTCACAAGAAAACCTACACCATAGACCGTGCTGAATATCCCATAAGCACTACCACGCACCTCCACTGGAGTCATATCTGCTACAGCTGCTCTATAAACGGATTCCTGCATCCCTAAGATAAGTCCGAAGAAGACTGCTGCAACGTATATTGCCGTTCTCGTTAAACTAAATGCGAATATTGCAGGGAAAACCGATAATGCAAATGGAACCATTAGTACCTTTACTCCCGCGCGGTCATACGCGATTCCTATTAATGGTGCAATCAGGGCATCTACTCCCTGTATTATTAAGAAGAGAATGGATGCTTCCCATGCGGGCATATTTAGGAAATGAGAAGCTATATACAGAATCAGGAGTGCATGGAGTAGGCCGGCGGTATTAAAGAATACTGCTGTAGTATATATCAGGAATTTGGATGGTAGTGGTTGTGCTCTAGTTTTGCTACCAATTTTCGTTTCTCTAAGAGCTGCTGAGGTAATTGGTTTTAGCTTTGTATAACCAGTGAATAATACGAACATCAGAATCGCATATGGAATAAACATTACTGAAAAAGCTATGAAGTAATTATTCATAGTCACATACAAGATAACTGCCATTATTGCAGGACCTATTATGGCGCCTAACTGATCCATTAACTCATGAAAACCAAATGCTTTCCCTGCACCAACCCCCTTCGTAGTTACCGATAACAAAGTGTCTCTCGCCGGCGTTCTAATAGCTTTCCCTAACCTCTCCATAATCACTAAAATAGATGCTACGAGCCAAGCAGGGATTACTGCGGGGGAGAAAGATGCAAAAGCCAACAGGGGGACGGCTATTAGTAGTCCATAACCAATAAAGACGAATATCCAGTAAGTTCTCTTTACATCCGCAAGATAACCGCTTAATAATCTAAGCGCGTAACCCACGAAATCCCCAATACCGGCTACTATGCCGACTATAAATGCTGTTGCTCCCAGAAACTCTAAGTATGGACTTATTATACCCCTGGCTCCTTCGTAAATTATATCTCCGAATAAGCTTATTAGACCAAATAAGAGAATTGCGAAATAAGCCATCCTCCTATCAGCTTCCATACACTCACCATAAAAACTTCTGACATAATAATGAGAACAAGACCTAATTAATAATGTTATTTTTTTAACACTACTGGTTAGCTAATACTGTAATCAGCTATTTTACCAGATCGTAAAGGGATCGTAAATGAATATTCCATATGTGGATGCTCATGTTCATATCTACGGCTATTCTATAGATACAGTGAAAAGGTTCATTAGGGATCTCGAAATTATACTATTGGGTGTTGCTGAAGATCTATCCTCCTCAATGAAGGTCCTAGAGCTTAGTTCTAAGGTGAATAGCTTAATACCTGCGGTGGGCATTCATCCATGGAATATAAAAGACTCATCTTATTCGGAATTAGAAAAAGTTCTTGAGATTGCCAAAAGCGTTAGAATTCTCGGGGAAATTGGTCTTGATAAAAGATTTGCCAGAGAGAGTATCGATAAACAACTGGAATTTCTTGAAAAATTCCTATCTTTTGCAAGCGAGAATGATCTCCGTGTAAATCTTCATACACTTGATGCTTGGCGAGATGTCTTCGAATTGTTAGTAAGGTATGAGATTAGTGGGGCTATTTTTCATTGGTACTCTGGTCCTATTGATCTCTTGAATGAAATTGATGCTCAGGGCTACTTTATAACAATTAATCCAGCTGTGAAATTTCAGAAAAAGCACAGAGAAATTCTTAAGAAGGCGTCAATTGAAATGATATTAACGGAATCCGATGGTCCCTATAATTATAAGGGGGTAAACCTTTCACCAGCTTTAATTCCCGATACTGTGAAAGAGATTGCTCGTGTCAAGGAGATTGAAGAGAAAGAAGTTAAAAAGATTATTTATAAGAACTTTCAGAGATATTTGTCATAGATTATCATTAGTGGTGAGAACGCTTGGAGAAAATTAGTATTGAGATCATCAAGGGAGACATAACAGAAATTGAATGCGATGCTATTGTTAATCCCGCTAATTCACTAATGATTATGGGCGGAGGGGTGGCTGGGGCCATTAAAAGAAAAGGTGGGGAGGAAATAGAGAAAGAAGCATTAAAACATGCTCCAGTTCCAGTAGGTGAAGCAATTAGTACAACGGCTGGAAAGCTGAAAGCCAAGTATGTAATTCATGCCCCCACTATGGAGCGTCCCGCAATGAAAACTACCAAAGAGAAGGTTATCAGAGCAGTAATAGCTGCTCTTAGGAAAGCCAATGAGTTAAATGTTAAATCAGTAGCTTTTCCTGGGATGGGAACTGGCGTAGGAGGTTTAAATGCTCGAGAAGGTGCTGAGGCAATTAAAGAAGGGATAGAGAAATTCTTGCGAGAGAACCCTAATCCATCGATAAAAAGCATATTGCTGGTGGCATTTACAGATGATCTCTATAGCGAATTTAAGCGCATTAAAGAATTAAAGAGATGATTAAGGGCTTCAAAATTATATTTTAACGCATTTTATATCGAGACAACTAAGTACTTCGATTCCTTCCTTAGTACGCAATAATAATTTTCCATCATCATTTATTCCAACGCATTCTCCCCGAAGATCCCTATCTTTTAAGTGAATAGAGATCGTTCTTCTATATAATATTGAGAATTTTTCAAAGTATCTTCTTAATACAGAAGGCTCCTTTATGTAAAAATTACGAATTTTATCAAAATTCGCAATTAATTTTTGTGAAAATTCTGGTTCTGAAACCCTTTGGTTTAGAATATCTCTTAAACTCACGGCTTGATTTTTATACTGAGTATTTTTGAATGAATTATTGAGATTACAGTAAACGCACATCGTGAAACTCTTTCCAGAGTATTTACGCAACATAAGACGAGCAATCTTCTTATTAGAAGCCAGAATATGCCATGGCCACATGTACTTTGAATAAACTCCGTATAAGTGTAGCGTAAGTATCACTGCTAAAGCCCCGCTCATAGCAAGTAAGTCTGCAGCGACACTTTCCAACATTCTATACGTAAAACAAACCAATACGGCCCCAGCAAAGAAACGTTCCTTACTTGGACATACTCTGGGTGGGATTTGATGTGCCACACATAATAATCCATAATTGGCTGATATCGACATTTTTCTTAATAATCGTAAAACTCGGTCAGCTCTATCAAAATAAAATATTACTCTATTCTGCCTCATATTGACCCAGTCGGAATTCGTGTAAAGAATTCTTCCAGAGAAGTTTTACTATAATGTTCGTTATAGGATAAGTTGAAATCAAGAACATACAATCGATATATTACAAATAAATATTACTCTATCCATATCAACTTTTACATCATTTAATGAATTCTATTTATCGAATTCTTATCAAATATAAATAATTTTTTCCTAAGGATCAAATGTTCATTTTGGTTTCACTCAGTGTTTTCTCGTCAAGCTTTCAGCGTGGTGTAAATTTTAATGCTGGTTAATGAAAATCTTTATAGATCATGGATGGAGTAGGTCCTCTTTGCTTATAATATTTACTTGTCTTTCTTTTACCATATGGCACTTCGGATGGTCTATCCTGAATAATAAATGCTAATTGGGCTATTCTCATGCCTGGATACAATTTCACGGGAACTTGATTAAGATTGCTCATTTCTAAGGTTAGCTGTCCCTCAAATCCAGCATCAACAAAGCCTCCAGTACTATGAACTACAATCCCTAGACGAGCCAATGAGGATCTGCCTTCTATTCTCGCTGCTATATAATTTGGTAACTTAATATACTCCAGTGTTGTCGCTAAAACAAACTCTCCTGGGTGAATAACGAAAGCTTCGTCATCCTTAATAACTATTAGCTTTGTAAGCTCCTCAATGGGTTTTCTTGGATCAATAGCATCAATACGGGTTCTCTCGAATACTCTAAATTCATTCCCTAATCTCAAATCTATCGAAGAGGGTCCTACTAAACTCTCATCAAACGGTTCTATTACAATCTCGCCACGTGCAATAAGTTGTCTAATAGTGCGATCACAGAGTAACATAATTAACACCATTGGAAATAAGGAATGGTATCCTCTAACATATAGTCATAAACTCCTAATTATTCTTTGTATTGCCTAGTTAACATTCATAGTATAAATTCATTAATTTGAGGAATAATTTTAATTCGAAATAAGTGATTACAGATTTGGAGCTATACTCTTTGGGTGACATTTCATGAGTATCCCACCAGATATTAAGGAGCTTTTAGAAATATTGCGACGAGAGATCCCAATGATGATAAGGAATGATGCTGGATTTCGGAAGGAGATTGTCGAAGCTCTTCGGGGAGAAATATTAGTAAAAGATGATTTCATAAATCTCGTGAACATGCTAACGAAGCTAAAAAATGATCTCCAACTAAAGATAAAAGAACTCGAAGGCATTCTTGGGGATATTGAGAGACGATTAGGCGAGACCCACATTCAAGCATTAGATAATAGTAGGAGGTTAGATGATATCTCTCATGCATTAAAGGATATCGAGGAAAAACTTACTAAACTCAACAAAGATATAGAGAGTTTGAGGGAAAGGAAATTACCTATTACTGATGAAGCATATCGGGAGATTGCTCTTAAATTATTATCTGAAAGATTTGGAACACGAATAAGAAAATGGGAAACTTTCGATGATGAGGGGTTCGTTCTTGGGCATCCAGCTAGCATTGCCGCGGATTTAATGGTGAAAAACAATAAGCATATTCTGCTGCTTATTAAATCCGTGATAAGGGAGAGCGACGTAGGAATGATATATCGAATTGGTAAACTATATGAAAAGAAGCTCAATATTAAACCAAGTCTAATGATTGTATGTAGTTACATCGAGGATAAAGCTAAGAAATCAGCCGAAGAATTAGGAATAAAAACTCTTATTGAGAAAATATAATCTTAACTTAGCCTAAAGATCATATTACACCCGCTTCTTTTGCCAAAATCTTGGCTTTTTCAAGAGTTAACGGTTTGTGATGTAGGATAGTGTAACGATTGGGTCTTATGCTAGGCGCTTTCACAAGAGCTTGAATTATTTCTTCAGGGGAAAGGCCGAGTTCAAAGCTTTAAGAGGCATACCAACATTCATGAGAAAATCATACACTTCTAGTAGTTTATCGCTTCCTCTATAATATAACATCATTATTGTACCTAGTGCACATTGCTCCCCATGAAGAGCTGGTTTCGCAGCTAATCCATCCAATGCATGAGATATTAAATGCTCAGATCCGCTTCCTGGTCTACTTGAACCAGCGATTCCCATCGCTATTCCACTACTAATTAGTGCTTCTATTAATGTCCTTGTAGCCTTTATTTCATCGCTAATAAGGTCACTTAGATTTTTCATAAGATGCAATGCGCTGAGAAGAGATAAATTCGCTGCATATTCTCCATAGTACTCCCCAACAACATCCCTAGCGAGTTTCCAATCCTCTACCGCATTTATATTTGCTATAACATCTCCGATACCCGCTTTAAAGAACCTTTTTGGTGCTTTAGCTATTATTTCAGTATCTGCTATAACAGCGATGGGTGTAGTGGCTACCATCGAATATTTCCCTTTTCTCTCTATAAGAGAGGCAAAAGGTGATGCTATTCCATCATGGGAAGGGGTTGTTGGCACACTAATGAAGAGAGAACCGGTTTCTTTCGCAATAACCTTTCCAACATCCAGATTTTTTCCTCCCCCGACACCCACTACTATATCAAAACCTCCATTAGCATAATAGAAAGAAATAGCTGGCTTTACGTAGCTCATTGAAGCTTTATTTACATAATGAGTAAAAACTCGTATTCCTTCGCCCTCTAATAAATCCCGCACGATCCTTCCAGCAATCCTCCACGTAGTCGATCCCGTTACTAAAAGTGCCCGCTCTGCTCCAAGCTTACTAGCTACATCAGAAACCTTTTCTATAGCTTTTTCTCCGACCACAATAATGGATGGTATCTTAATTATATGCAACTTACCATCATGTCCAATCGGGAACCCATTTATGAACCTACTAATGACCATAGCTATCCATGTTTGCCCGTTGATCCGACAAAGATCGCAAAAGATTTCAAAGAATTCTAATTTCCATAACTCCCTCTTTCCTCAATTAAATTCAGAACCGTTAATGTTATAAAAAACTTTTACTCCCAGTAGTTTGTAATAGATTAAACATCATAAATTATGATAAGCCCGTTCAAGTTTCCCATCATCTGCTTTCTCTATCACTATTTTAGGGGATTCCATGAAAGTTGTATTCGTAGGAGACACAAGAGTCGGTAAAACTTCTATCATTAGACGGTTCTTGAAATTAGGATTATCTGAAAAGTCTACTTTAGGTGTTGAGGTTTACAAAATTCCTGGTGATAAATCTATTATTGTATGGGATACTAGTGGGCAACCAAAGTTCAGTCCATATATTCAGCATTATCTCCTTGGAGCTAGAGTAATTGTTCTCGTCTTTGACGTATCTAATAAATCCTCTTTAGATAGAATTGAGAAATGGGCTGAATTGATTAAGAAAAGAGGTCTGGAA
>JAHKLG010000006.1 GCA_029856625.1 Candidatus Njordarchaeota archaeon
AATATTATAGCATTATCAAATGTTCTACCGCGTAAGAAATGAGGATCAGCAATAATGAGTTTGCCCTCAGTAATTAATTTATCTATCTCCTTGAAATCAATGTAGCCGGTAAGGATATCGTATAAATACTGCTTTGCTAGGATGATAAATTGCTCGCCAATTTCAGCAGTACTGAGTTCTTTTTTAGTAACAATGTCAACCATGGGGCGACATAGTACGAATCTTTCGAATTCTCCTTGAGCTACTTTCGTTATAGCATATGCTGTGGTCAGTAAAGATTTTCCAGTACCTGTTGGTCCGAAAACGCCAATAATCTCTTTCTCCCTATCTAACAACGCAGTTAATAATTTTTGTTGCCCAGGCGTCACCGGCTTTACCTTAGATAAGAGATCCGTGCTCATTAGGAATCACCACCTATAAGCTATTTAATTAATGAGAGATCTAATCTAAGGTGATTTTATGAAAGATCAATTGTTTAAAGACGATGGAGATCAGATATTAAAGAACGTTCTAAATGACTAATAGCTAACCGTCGGGATCATTATATAATGTATTTTTCTTCTACATGCTATTAAGAATCGATTTAGTTTAAAATTAATCTTCTTTAGTGAAATTAGGAAAAGTGATAAGATATAGAAAAGTTTCGGTAGCATGCTTAAAAGTGAGTCGATAAGCATCTAAGGTTGAGATGAGGGATGAAAGGAGAGGGGCTAAAAATAAGCAGGTATGATAACCTGAAGATTCTTAATGATTATTACCTTAGACTCGGTACAAAATATGACGGGAAGAAGTTAAAGATTTATTATGAAGTCTTCAGATGCGATAGAGAGAGATTAAGGGCGGGTAACTTAAGAGAGTATGAATTCAAGACGGTTTTTAACCCCAATAATGTTGAGTGGATATATGTTTTAAAGACTCCTTTCATGTTTTCATCAAACGGCTGTGGAGCTACTAGCTTTAGAGAATGTGAAAAATGTGTCGTCAGAAATGAACATGATGTAGATATCTGCGGGAGTGCCATTGTATATCTTAGAGTATTTCCGCATAAAGGGGAGGAATTTTGGCTTAAGATTGGGGTTGGTGCTGATTTATTACGGCCTATTTCTCAATCGTCCCCATTCGCGATTATTGCTAGAGGAGTCTCTAGAAGAGATGCTCTTCTGATAGAGAGTAAACTTGCTAAATTATTTAAGAAAGTTGTTAGAAATCCCTGCGGGCGACTTCTGTGGTCAGAAATCATAAAAAAGGGTTTGTGGAATGGGAAGGAGGAAGCTGGTTTTCTACTGGAAGCGTTACCCCATATATATGATTCAGTGGAGAGGAAGCTGCCAGAAATTTATAAGAAGCTAATAAATCCTCTCATTTTTCTACCAACAAAATATTTTGCTACGCAATTACCAAGTTGGATTGAGAGATTACCCATAAGGGATATAAAGAAATATGTCAGCAGAGAGCCTAATGCCGTATATGGTGAGGTAGTGGCTAACAGGGGATGTCTTCTCGTCATAGAACATGGGGAGGGATTCTGGATTTTTGAACCTAATGAGAGAAGGATCTATGCGGTGGAAAAGATAGTGGGTCTTAGTGATATTCTTCTTAATAATCACTTTGTTCAGAGAAGATTAAGGTTAAAAGAGGGCTAAGAAAATGGTTCTATTTTACGTTAAGAAGGAATTCTTTGAAGCATTAAGGAGAGGAGAAAAGAAAGCAGAATTGCGTATTGGAGAAAGTTGGGTCAAAGCTGCGGAGAAGATAAAAAACGGGAAATTAAAGCCAGTAGCCTTTTTTAGGTGGGGTAACAAGGTAATTATTCGAGAGATATACGATGTGAGAATTTATCCCAGCATAAGTAAGGCTTTGGCTAATGGAAGATGGAAATTATTAGGTCTTAAGGCTAAAACATATCCGGAGGCGATAGACGAGGTAAGAAAATTATATACTAAAGGGGGCAAAGGACGAGCAGTTCTTTTTCTACTAAGAAAGCCGAAAGATATGTTAAGAGAGGGCGTCTTGAAGGAAATTAAGAAAATAGGGAGATTAGATCATGATAACGCAAAACAATAGTATTCTCTCAGCCTACGGCAAGTTCCTCATTATTCTTCAGTAGGTGGTGCACTCATCATGTCTCTCTATTTGCAAAATAATGTAAAATACTTTTTAAAAAGCATTAATCGTGAGAAATTAATCTTAAGATGAAGAAACTAACCTGCTCTGACGCATAAGCGGATGCTGAACGTGCACCACTCGGATAAACGAAATCACTTTTTAGCATTTTCCAGAGCAACTTAAGATAGCAAAATTATATACATATCTATTACACTATCCTTCTAAAATGTGATTATAATGATGATGTGTACCACCTCTGAGCTTAGGCAATGATGATCCTGCCGTAGCGCTGAAATGAGGAGGATCTTTTAAAGAAGAATAAGTTCTACGGCACGAAAATTCGACATGGAGTCTTTTAATTCATTAATGTGGTGAACTTTTTGATCGAGTTCAGAAAAGTTCTTGACATTCTTCGTTCTAATAACCTTCTTATAAAAATATCCGAGGAAATATCGGTAGAATATGAAATATCCGCAGTAGTAAGTAGATTAGAGAAAAGAGCTGCAGTTCTCTTTGACAAAATTAAAGACTTCCAGGACTTTAAAGTTGTGGCAGGAGTTTATGCAGATCGTAAAAGGATAGCCCTTGCATTAGGGATACCGGAGAAACTTCTTTTGAGCAAAATTATAGGTGGTTTAGAGAAGAGATTAAAGCCAGTCATAATCGGAGATGCGGAAGATTTTCTGAACATTTTTCAAACAAAATCAAGCATTGACGTAAAAAAAATACCAATTCCGAAATTCTATCCGAAGGATAAGGGGCCGTATATAACAGCTGGAATTGTCGTTGCAAAGGATCCAGAAACGGGAATTCGAAATTTGTCTTACCATAGAATGACGCCTATTAGTAAAGATGAGTTCGTAGTAAGAGTAGTGGAAAGGGACTTGTGGACGTATATTAGAAAAGCAGAAAAAGCTGAAGAGAATCTTGAGGCAGCAGTTATTATAGGGGTTGATCCTGGAACAGCTATAGCAGCTGCTACAACTGTATCAATTGATGTGGATGAGCTGGAGGTGGCATCTGGAATCTATGGAAAACCAATTGAACTTCTCCGAGGTTCAAGCATTGACGTAGAATATCCACTCGCAGAAATAGTTATGGAGGGAGAGTTCATTGCTGGGGAAAGATCACTTGAAGGACCATTTGTCGATATTAGTGGCACATATGATAAGATTAGAGAGCAACCAGTATTTAAGGTCAAAAAAATTCTCACACGAGATAAACCCATTCTTCATGCAATTCTTCCTGCCGGTCTTGAACATCGAACTTTAATGGGAATGCCAAGAGAAGTAAATATACTAAGGATAACGAAGAGTATTGCCATAGTAAAAGATGTAGCATTAGTTAATTGGGGTTGTGGGTGGCTAGAATGTGTTATTGCCATTGAGAAAAGGCATGAAGATGAACCTATAAATGTAGGATTAGCGGCTATTACTGCTCATCCTAGCATTAAGAAGGTTGTAATTGTGGATGATGACATAGATATCAGGAATTGCGAAGAGGTATACTGGGCAGTGATTACTAGGGCTCATCCAAAGAGGGACGTGTTGGTAGTGCCACGCGCCAAAGGATCCACGCTGGATCAAAGTGGAGTTCCAAGAGCAAAAATCATAATTGATGCTACTAAGAAAGAGCCTAAAGAATTGTTTGAGAGGGCGGAAATACCTATAAGTGAAAACGTTAAGAGAATTTTAGAAAGGTTAAAGGTTGATTATTAGTGAGCAAATCTAAATCATTAGCGAAAACTCGAAAACTTATATTATACAGAAATCCTTGGTTAAGAAAACCAAAAAAGATCTTACATGATACGCATATCAGAGCATATCAATTGAGCAAAATTAAGAGAGATTATAGGGAACATCTGAAATTATTAGAAATAGCCAAATATGCTTTAATAACTGGCCCACCTTGGGTGGGAAAAACAACCCTCCTTAAACTATTTCTTAGAAGCTTAGTTGAGCGGAACGTATGTAACGTCCTACTATTATATGGAAAAGACTTTAAGTTACTCAATTTGGAAATGCTTGAGAAATTCCTTAAGCAAATGGGTGGATTAAAATCAATTAGCCTATTGATTGATAATTTGGTCGAAGAAGAGGCAAACTTTCTCTGGGAGTTAATTGATAAAATAAATCCAGAATTTGTGATAATCACTTCGAGATTCTCTAGCATAATTCATTGTTTCCCTGGTTTCTTTAAACTTGAATTACTACCTATGGATGTTAAGGAAACCTTTGAAGCAGTAACTAAGAGGAGCGCTAATGAAGATTTGCGCGAATTGATAAGAATTTTTAAAGAAAAGGATGGCGGGGAACAGAGTTTTTCTTTCAATTGTAATTATAGGATGAAGAGCTTCTTGAGAGACTTAGCTTCGTTTTTCGTGTTCTATTTAACGACTGGAGGTATACCAAGGATCTTAGAAGAGAGATTGAGAACTGGAGCGGTGAGGTATAATACATACATTTCTCTTTACGAAGAAATACGGAGAGAAATGAACCAGAATTGTGAAGGGATATTATCTCATATACTCTCATCGACATTAGATTTAATAGCAGTTCCTCACTCTATTAGAGCAAGAGCATCGAAAGCTAAGATATCCTTTAATGAGTTTTATGCTTGTATTCATCGTCTCATTGACATGCATGTTCTAGGAGTTCTTACTGGTGAGGATTTTAAAATTTATTTTAGAGATCCAGCTTTCTTATACTCGACGCTAGCAATCTTATCTAAGGATGAGAAAGAATTTAAGAAGAAAATTATCAAGTGGACGCGGGGAGATAACATTGGTTACATAGTCGAGAATATTGTTTTTGAACACTTGTATAGGGGGTTTGGATCAGCTTTAAAATATATCAAAACATCTACTGGGGAGATCGATTTCCTAATAGATCTTCTAGAGGGTAAAAGTTGCGGATTGGAAGTTAAATATAGAGCTCGAAGGCGGGAAAAGGATATCAGAAAACTCATAGAGATTTCGGAGAGGGAATATATAAAACCAGTATTAATAACACGGGAAGGTCTCAGAGTATACAAATTTATTACGGTTGTTCCCGTTTCTGTATTTCTATACATAATTAGTTTTTTATGGAACAGGAAGAATTTTTGTGGAGATCATTATGAGTGACGAAGAGAATAAAACAAACATAGCTAAATACTTAATTGAAGCTTTTGAAAGAAGGGATGAGAAAAAGCTGAGAGAGATAAGAGTTGTTCTATGGTTAAATTTTCTTGGTCCGAGGTCTTCATTTAGAGAATTAAGGTTATATGAAGTTAGCGAAGACTTCAGTACATTTGCTATATACGGAATAAGGATCGAAATAAGTGCCTATACATTTCTCAAAAACCTTGTTGCGATTGAAATCGAGAGAGGATACTTTGTAAATTTCGATTTAATAGACGATGAAATATGGAATACATTTATAAAAAATGTTTTAAATGGGCAAAAGCCTAGAGTAATCATGGGTGAAAGTTTTAAGAGAAATTTCGGTTTGCCAGAAGTTTTGTCTGACCTCGATATATACGTTCTTCAATTTCGGTGTTGAATCGTTTAGATTTTCTTAAGAGTGAAGTAATGCGCCACTTCATGGAAAGTATCGCAATAAAACATAATCTTTAAAAAGTCCTTAACATTCCCTTTCTTTTACCCTATCAGCTCCTATCATTTAGTCCTATTTTTTGGAAGTAGCTCCTAAGTTCGTTATTCTAAGGGAGTTTTTATGGTCCTTGAAATTCCTCCAATCCCTTTTATGGATGATTATGATTTGAGTGAGAAAAAAGTATTAGTACGAGTAGATTTTAATGTGCCTATTGATCCAAAGACAGGGGTTATTCTGAATGATGCTCGGATTAAAGCGCATGCAAGAACAATAAAGGAACTAATTGATTTAAACGCAGCGGTAGTAGTTATTTCTCATCAAGGAAGGCCGGGTGGAAAAGAGTTTACCAGCTTAAAGATTCATGCGGAGAGATTATCAGAGATACTTAGCTATAATGTTAAATTTATCGATGATATCATTGGACCAGCCGCTAGAAATGAAATCAAGAAATTAAAAAACGCTGAGGTTCTCGTTTTAGAGAATACTAGATTAATATCAGAAGAAATTATTGAAGCAGCACCAGAGAAGCAAGCCCAAACATTTTTTGTTAAGAAGCTAGCTCCCTTATTTGATGCCTTTGTTTTAGATGCTTTCTCTACGGCACATAGGAGTCAGCCTTCATTAGTAGGATTTCCAATGGTTTTGCCATCGGTTGCGGGGAGGGTATTTGAGGCAGAGATAAAAGCTCTTTCCAAGATTATTAGCAGAGAGGAGAGACCGAAAGTATTTGTGTTAGGAGGCGCTAAAGTAGAAGATTCCCTCAAAGTAATAGAAACACTAGTGAGAAATAAAGCTGCTGATAGAATATTAACCACGGGATTATTAGCAGAGGTTTTTCTAGTAGCTAAGGGCATAAATATCGGAAAAGAGAACATTCAGTTTCTTGCTGAGAAAGGATTAATTGGTCTGATACCAAGAGCTAGGAGACTCCTAATGATGGGAGCCCCGATTGAGACTCCATACGATGTAGCTATTGAGAAGAATGGTAAAAGAGTCGAAGTCCCCGTAACGAAAGTTAATGGTCGTATAATGGATATTGGGACAGAGACTATCAAAAGTTATATTCAATTAATGAATGACGCCAAAATTATCGTTTTAAGAGGTCCAGCTGGTGTAATTGAAAAAGGATCATTCAAGATAGGTACTATTAAACTCGCTGAAGCGGCACTGAGAACGAGCGCTTTCACAATTTTTGGAGGAGGGCATTTTACGGTCGTTGCTGATGAGTTAGATGAAAAACTTAGAAAAAAGATTGGTCATAGAAGTCTTGCAGGTGGGGCCCTCTTGCTCTTTTTAGCTGGAGAACGCTTACCAGCAATTTATGCGCTAGCTGAATCTGCCAAGAAATTTATATGGAGGAGGTGAATTAATCTTGGGCGTCAGAGTTGCTGTGAATGGTTATGGAACAATTGGAAAGAGAGTAGCGTATGCTATTTCTAAGCAAAATGATATGCAACTGATAGGCGTATCCAAAACGAAACCCGATTATAATGCTATACTAGCCAATCGACAAGGTATTCCTCTATATGTTCCATCGGAAGATCATATTAAGAAGTTTGAGGAATTCGGTATCAAAGTGGCGGGAATTATAGAAGAAATGATAAAAGAAGCGGATGTTATTGTCGATGCTACTCCTAAGGGAGTGGGTGCTAAATATAAGGTAATGTATGAGAAATTTGGAAAAAAGGCTATATTCCAGGGAGGTGAAAAAGCAGAAATCGCTGAGGTATCCTTTTCTGCTCTCTGTAATTACCGAGAAGCATTAGGCAAGAAGTATGTACGAGTAGTTTCATGCAATACAACTGCTCTTTGTAGGATCATTTGTGCTTTACGAAGAATTGGCAATTTAAAGAAAATACGCGCAACAATTGTAAGACGAGGAGCTGATCCTCATGAGTATAAAAAAGGACCTATAGAAAGTCTAGTACCGGATCCAGTATCATTACCTAGTCATCATGCGTTAGACGTTAAGACGGTAATTCCGGATGTAGATATTGTTACAGCAGCTGTGGTAGTGCCTACGACTAGAATGCATTTGCATATTGTTAATGTGGAAATGACAAATAAGGTATCACGAGAGGAGCTCATTAGCATATTAAATGATACGCCACGAATTCTTTTGGTTAGATGGAATTATGGTTTCTGGAGTACTGGGAATATCGTCGAATGGGCTCGGGATATTTTAAGACCTAGATATGACATCTACGAAGTAATTGTTTGGGAAGAATCTATAACAGTAGATAATAGAGAGGTATGGTTAATGTATGGTGTTCATCAAGAAGCTATTGTAGTACCTGAAAATGTTGATGCTATAAGAGCTATTATGAAATTAGAAGACGATCCTATTAAGAGTATTCAAAAGACTGATGCCAGTTTGGGGATACTAAAGAGGTGGTCTATATGAGTGAGGAGATCAAATATGTATCGGAAAAGAGTTATTTTGTTGCACTGTGGTTCAGAAGAATATTAGTGCCCGTGGATGGGAGTGGCGCTTCTCTGAAAGCTCTTGATCTCGCCATTGACTTTGCCAAAAGATACGGATCGAGTGTAACGGTTCTAAGCGTTGTACCAGAGAATTTTCCAAAAGAAAGGGTAGAAGAGATTTTCAGCAAGGTGAGAGAAAAAGTCATGAATCAAGGAATACAGGTCGAATATAAGATACGAAAAGTTCAGTTTCCTCAATCATCAATTGCGACCGAGATACTGAGGGAAGCTGAGGATGGGCTTTTTGACTTGATAATTATAGGAGCAAAAGGTTTATCTGGAGATGAAGAGACACCAATAGGTAGTGTCGCTGCCGCTGTAGCTGTATTAGCCACATGTTCTGTGATAATTATTAGGTAAGTGCCTCGCTAGAATTCTTCATAAGGTTTTCGCATTTTTTCATCAAGCTTAATCATTTTTTCTATTCTCTTTTGTTCATATAGCCAGTCAAATACGGTTGCATGGCGTGCGCCTTCAGCTAATTTTCTAATAGCTTCTTCAGCAAGACCCACTTTATCCCAAGGACCAATTATGCCCACAGTTTTTCCATAAACACAAATTTTTGTATTTGTCAGTTCTTCGATCAGGAGCCGAGCTTTTCCCTTTTCCCCTATAATTCTTCCCCTAATACGTACTAACGCTTTCTTTGTCGAAGCATATTGGGTGAGATCAATTAACGATAATGTATAATCGTCATTTTTTAATAAGAGAGCGTTCTCTGGGGAGAAACCCCGCGCTATCGCTTTTATTACTGCACTAGCTTTTAGAAGGGCATCCGCATTTTCCTGAGGCGTGAGGATAATGACTTCTCCTGTTCTGCTATCTATTTTCAACTTAACGCCGAGTTCTTCTTCTATGCGTTTTTTTGTTTCTCCTTTTTTTCCGATAATAACTCCTATTCTTTCCTTCGGAACTAATAATCTTGTTGAAACGAATTCTTCTTGATTCTTCTCATCCTCTTTCGACAATTCCTTTCTCCTCATTTCATCATTCTATATAATTCTCTTCTGAGATAGTTAAGAAGCTGAGTAAGTCCTCGTTTAAGTATTTCTTTGCGTTTTTCATCGATAGGAGAATTCCCATACTGGCTCAATAATGTGTAAATTCTTTTCATTGTTTTCATTATCCAAGAATTAATAGCTTTGATGACATTATTATCAGCTAATTCGGGATGTGCTTTAATGAGTGCTTGAACATTGCTATGAATAAATTGAAATTGTCTATACGCTGAAAGCCAGTCTCCCTTAGTATCAATAGTATTTATGGCTGTGATAGTAGCATTATGGATTTGTTGATATGCGAACTTTATATCTTTAAATTTCTTTACGTTGATCTTTTTCTCCATGGGTAATTCTATTTTAACAGGCCTAATTTCCTTCTTTTTCTCTGGTGCTGCTTCAATAATTTCTTCTCGAGGCTTTATTGGAATTCTCTTTTTTAATTCTCTGAAAACGTCAATGACATTTACCATTGCTTTTAACAAATTATCCGATATCTCTTTTATTTTTTCATGACTGGGTATGGAAGATAACAAGGAATAGCCTTCAGCAAATATTGCAATATAGAGTCTATTATCAAAGGATAGTACAAATTGTGAAAGATTTATTTCATTTATACTTGTTTTTCTCTTAAGCAATTTGCTAAGTTTTTGACAGAAATCTTTGTTAAGATAATCAAGAGTCCTATGAAACATAGTGGTAAGAGAGGCAGCTATGCTTAGATCTATAGAATCTACATCACCATGTGAAATGAAAACGAAACCATCGGGATTGGTTATGAGTATATTCCTTGCACCATTCTTTATGGCTTCTTCTAGGTGTCTTAGAAGAGTTTCTTTTATTCTAATTCCTTGAGGAAGGGACAATATAATCCCCTATTTGGTGAAGATGTTTATCCTTAATATTTTTTATTTTCGCTCATTGATCGGATTAAATTCTTACATTTAGGTTTAGTGAGGCCAGTTCTAATTAATTAAATTTAGATGGTTTTTCTTAGTTATCGATTAAAAAGAGGCAGGAGAACTTGAATCTGAATAGCCAGATAGAGCCAGCTAGATATTCAATAATGGACTTATTTCCAGAAAACTAGCAACAGGGAGTGACTTGTGAAATGAGGATTAAAATTCTAATGAGTTAATACTAGGGCAGAATTTCTGCTGATGAGTGCTCGCGACGGGTGAGGTGTGTTATGAGAAATAAGTTTTCTAAAGTATAACCAGAATTAGAAGAGACTTTGCTGGGACGAAATGCTGAATTAAGTATGACTCCTTAAATATCATTTTCATGTGTATCTTTGAGGAATTCGTCATGTAGATAATTGGGGAGTATATTGACAAGAAGTTTGATTAAGATTCTACTTACGAGCATTCAGTTATCTTGGCATTTGCAGTTAATAACTAAAATCTCTAATAATTTTTCTGGAGATGTGTTATCGCTTCTTATCTTTCTAGAATTTTTAAATATTCTGATTTCTTTAATGCCTTCGCTAGAAGGCGTACTATTGAGTATGCCCATAATCGAGTTTAATTATTACAAGATTCTTTTCATTTTATCATTCTTTGTATCTTCTGAATTTACGAAATTTTTAGTAATAATTAATTGGATAACCCTTCAGCTACAAGCGTTAGGGGCGATAATTTGATATGTAATGAGATAGCACAGAGAGTATCATCCTAGATCTTGTGAAAATGGAAAGATAAATGTTGATGAAGAAAATGGGTATTATATATCGTAGAAGCCCTCATCTCTCTCTCTTTCAGATCTTGTTTCTTCCACTTGTTCTTCCACCAAATTCCTAGCTACATACATTTCCGCTCTTGCTCTTAGGCCTATGAGAATTGCATGGGAAGGAACCATTTGTAAAGTAATGGGTCTACCGAATCCCTCTGGAAGTAGATCAACCTCTGCTACATAGACATTATAATGTGGAAGAATATCAGAGATTCTAACCCTTTTAACGTCCGCTATTTCGACAATTACTTGAGATAATGTTAAGCGAGGATCTGGTCTAGCATTTTCATCAATACCAGCTTTACGTGCTTCGAGCAATTCCCATATCTCTAAAGCGACGTTAGAAGGAATTCCCCCCATTCTAAAAATACTTCCATCCTCAAGCTTAAGCTCCAGTACGGGACGAGTCAGAGAAGAGATTATTGCTGGATTCATAAATGGAGCGGTAGGGGGCAATGTACTCAGAGGTATTGGGAAAAGCGGCCTTATCTTTATGACTCTCAGATATTTCTCGCGCTCGAATTCTTCGCCGTTATCTTTTTCCAAATTTTCCGCACCCCATATTAGTAGGAAAATGAATAAATGATGGGAGAAACGCATAATAGATAATGGGTTCAATCCCTATAAAAATTAGACCTTAGACGTATTTTTTCTTTTGAGAAATATATTTTTGAGTTGAGTAAAATATAGAGTGTAGAAACTTAAGGAAGGAGCTTAAATAGAGAAATGTTACTACTTCTAACGTTAGGATGATGAAACCTGGCAAGAGGGTACTCTCATGCCCGCTCACAGTTAATCTGACTTCTCTCTAAACGATTTTACCTCTTGTTCTAAATCCTCTGGAGAAAAATGAAGATACCCGGGAAATTTGAAGACTAAGTGCACGATGTCATCACCCCATCCTAATTTAATTTCACCCATATATGCTGCCTGTTTATCGAGACGTAAGTATAAAGATTTGTTAGAAGTATCGAATCTCTCTGCGATCCAATTAGGATATAGAAAACCGCTAATACGACTCAGAATCCACTCGAAGATTCTCTCCACATCTTTTTTATTACTTATCTTTATCTCTAATCTAATGATTCGATTACCATAATGGCCAGAAATTACTTCCCGGCTAATCTCTAATTTTACGTCTGGAGGCAGTATGTTACGTATTGCTTTAATCACTTTATTCTCATCTTCAGTAGCATGTACGTGTGCGGCGATTTTAACTGATACTGGTCGTAACTTATTTGGACCCACTCAATACTCACCAATAAGCATCATAACCCTAAAAGAACTAATTAGTTCTTTTAATTATTTTAGGAATGATGAGCCCGCGAGGATCTGAAAAAATCAAAAATGTAGAAAGCTAGGCGCTGCTGACCTGTCTCCTAAGTTAAATATTTTTCCATACCAATTAAGATATTTCCCGAAAGCGTTTCGCTTTGGGTAGGTATTCCCAAATTTAGCTATATTCGACGAGGAATACCTACCCCTCATCGCACATGTCATCCTCTCCCATGGGCACCCATCGGCGGAGACACTCCGCCTAGGCACCCAGCTCATTGGGGCTTCGACCCGCACGCCACGGGCCACATCGCGGGCTTGGTGGCCTCTGGGATAACCCCGTCATCGGTTTTGCTGCTTATTGATATACATTATTTTGGTTCTGCTTAAAACGTTTTTAATTTTATTTCCAGGAAATCTGGTTGTGTTATTTAGTACGATCATTAATTATACCTAGCAACATCTAGCATATTACTATTTGATGAGTGATGGGGTTAAGGATGCAAAAAATCCTAACTGAAGCGAAGAGCATTCAAAGGCTGTTAGAAGAATTATCTTCATTAAATTATGATACCATAGTAGACGTACATTGTCATTTAGAATCGGATCTTTTTACGGAGAGTGATCGAGAGAGAATATTAAGGGAGGCTATAGAGAAGTATCGAATTAAGATGATAACAACCCCCTTAACTATGAGAGAACGGGAGAAAGCTCTTAATATTCGCCGCATGTATCCGCGGTATGTATTCATGGTCACTGGTTCTCATCCACTATCGGATGAACCCATCGAAGATGTAGTTAATTTCATTATGAGATATCGGAAAGAACTTGTGGGAATTGGAGAAATTGGTCTAGACTTTACTCCTCCTAATAACGTTCCAGAAGTAAGAGAAAAACAGGTCCATAAGTTTGAGTTCTTTATAGGCCTAGCTAAAGAATTGAAAAAGCCCATAGTGGTCCACTCGCGAAGCGCTGGTAAGTATGCTATAGACATCTTAATAAAAAACGATGCTGATAGAGTCTTAATGCACGCTTTCTCTGGTAAAGCAAAGTATGCTAAAAAAGGTGTAGAAGCAGGGTTTTATTTTAGTATTCCTCCTAATGCTGCTTTTAGCCCTCAAAAGAGAAGCCTTATAAATGTTCTTCCTATTGAGAATATTCTTCTCGAAACCGATTCGCCGTATATGCGTATTACCAGTAATATGATGACCCGTCCTTGGCATGTTCTAATTTCTGCAGCTGTAATCGCTGTGGCCAAGGAAATGGAGATATTAGAAGTAATAAAAGTTACAACTAAAAACGCTAAAAAACTATTCTCAATATAGTTCATTGCTATGAGTGAGCTACCTCTCCTATTGTGTTCTTAAGCATCTTTTTGAAACGTTTATGAAGATCCCTTACTACTTCCTTAGATTTAGCTTCGGTTAACATTCTTATTACTGGCTCCGTATTGCTAGGCCGTATAAGAATTGATGCTCCTTCTAAATAAATTTTTACACCATCAATAGTACTCACGTTACTATATTCCCTCAGCACCTTATCTTTGAGTTTCTCCATGACTTTCCACTTAATAACATCGTCTACTGGGATATTTTCTCGAATTACATGATAATATCCAATTTCATCAAACAATTTTGATAATGACTTATTCTCCTCTGTTAATATTGATGCGGTAACATATGATGCAAGAATAGCATCATCATAGTAGAACCCGTATATTGGTAAGAAGAAGTGATAGCTTCCTTCGACACCCAGTTTAGCATTATTCTCCTTGGCCGCTCTTGCAACAAAAACGTCTCCTACTCTTGTTTCCACAGTTTTTATGCCCATTTCTTCTAGCTTATCTCTCAGTATGGAGGAGCACTCGGGAGTATGTACTACGATATCCCCTGGTTTTAGCAAGTTTCTAGCGAGTAATATCCCTATAACCTCTGCTGGAACGATTCTTCCCTTATCATCAACTATTACCGCTCGATCAGCATCCCCATCGAAAGCCACACCTACATCAGCCTTGGCATTAATAACCACATTGCATAGATTGCTTAAATCTGCATGAACAGGATCGGGAGAACCACAGGGGAAGCTACCATCCACTTGTGCATTTAAGGTAATTACGTCATGTTTCTTCCTAAATAATCTCGGTATAAGTAAGCCTCCAATACCATTCATAGTGTCTATAACCACCTTAAGCTTACTAACTGGCTGTACTGGAACCTTTGAGACGAATTCTATGTAGTCAGATATTGCGTCTTCAGCGCCACGTTTTATGATAACTCCGATCTCATTCCAGCTAACCCATTTAATCATGTTTTTAAAGAACCTTTTCTTTATCTCTTTATTCTCCTCTACAAAACCTGTACCATCGTTTTTTCTAAATCTAATCCCATTCCACTCAGGGGGATTATGGGATGCAGTAATATAAGCTCCACCATCTAGATCATTATCCTTCCATATAGTAAAATAGAAAACAGAAATAGGTAATTGCTCATACATTACGACATCAATACCTCCAGCGACAATACCTGCCGTAGCAGCATGAAGTAATGCTGGTGTTGATATTCTCCCATCCCCAGAAACTCCGACTTTTTTCCCACCCCATTCTTTAATAATATTCGCGAAAATAGTTCCTATTTTAGATACGATATCTGGTAAGAGGGTTTTACCAAATATTCCCCTTATATCATATGCTCTGAATATTGTCTCTATAGAGCTCAGCTCCATCAGGATTCACCAGTGGTCGATATAGGATGCCTGAAATTTGGGTTTTACGCTTAGGGCATAGAAAAAGTAGAGATAAAAGAGTATCTACTCATGTAGGTCTTGTCGCCAGGGCTTTCGGAGCTAGTGGTATAATTTTTTCTGGAGAATATGATAATCAGCTTCTTGAAAGCCTTAAAAAGGTCGTCGAAAAGTGGGGCGGTCCATTTCAAATCATACATGAACAAAACTGGAAGAGAGTGATAAAAGAGAAGAAGAATCTTGGTTATTTAATAGTTCACTTAACCATGTATGGTCTTAATTTGCCTATGATAATCAACGAGATTAGACATAAGTTTTATGAAGAGAGAAAAAACCTTCTAGTAATCATCGGTGCAGAGAAAGTGCCTGGGGTAGTCTATGAATTAGCTGATTATAATGTTGCGATTGGAAACCAGCCTCATAGTGAAGTAGCAGCGTTAGCTGTTTTTCTTGACTGGTTATTTGAAGGAAGAGAGTTAGAGAGAGAATTTAAGAATGCAAAATTAAAGATAATTCCGTGCAAGAAAGGAAAGAAAATTTTAAAACTCTCGGATAATCTTTGATTAGGATATTTAGTTCCTAACTCGGTTCTCATAATTCTTACTCCGGAGGTGAATTATTTTCGAAAGAAAGATATGGGTAATAACCTCTGCCCTACCCTATGCAAATGGCGAGCTTCACATAGGCCATATTCGCTCAACATATCTCCCCGCTGACATATTTACGCGTTTTCTCAAAATGAAAGGGTTTAAAGCGTATCATGTATGCGGAACGGATGAGCATGGAACGCCAATATTGGCAAGAGCAATAGAAGAGAAGAAAACTCCGAAGGAAGTGGTTGATTATTATCATGAAATCATAAAGAGAGCCTTACAACGTACTCATATAGCATTTGATATATTCTCCAGAACAACTAAGCCTCATCACTATAAAATGACACAGGAATTCTATAAAAGAGCCAAAAAAGCTGGATATATTTACATTAAAGAAATACCAATTCTTTACTGCGAGCATGATAATATAGCCCTTCCTGATCGATTGGTTAAGGGAAACTGTCCTTACTGTGGAGCGCCTAATCAATACGGAGATCACTGCGAAGTTTGTGGGAGAACATATTCCGCTTTCCAACTTAAGAATCCGCGATGTGTAATCTGTGGCAATCCTCCAGTAATCAAGCATAGCAAACACGCATTTTTTGCCTTAAGCGAATTTACTGATAGACTAGAAAAATGGGTGAAGAATAAACTTAAGCTCACTAAAGGTGTTAAAGAACATGTACTCCACTGGATCAGAGAGAAACTTCAAGATTGGGATATAACACGCGACATAAATTGGGGCGTACCGGTACCAGATATTCCAAATCAAGTCTTTTATGTATGGTGGGACGCACCCATCGGCTATGTATCTTTCACTAAAGAACTTTTTGAGAGAATTGGTGAAGACTGGGCATCCGTCTGGATCGAGGGTAATGGTTATATTGTCCACTTTATAGGAAAGGACATCATCTATCATCATGTACTATTCTGGCCAGCAATGCTAATGGCTAATGATTTTGCCTTACCCAATGAGATCAGAGTCCGCGGCTTTGCCACTTTAGAAGGTGAAAAAATGAGCAAAAGCAGGGGAATATACATTGGATTAGAAGAGTTTATCAGGTATTGGCCCGCAGAATATCTCCGATTTTATTGGGGATCTACCACACCAGAAAGTCTTGATGATGGAGATTTTAGCTTACGCGAATATAGAGAAAGGATAAATAAAATGCTCATAGGGGAGATAGGAAACTTCATTCATAGAGTACTCACACTTATTAAGCGCGGAAATATTTGTGAAGGCAATATTGATGAGAACCTCTTAAAAAGAGCTCTTAATCTCTTTAACGAATACGAAAACAAAATGATAAGCAATCAGTTCAATGAGGCGATCGAATGCGTTATTCTAATTGCTAGACTGGGGAATAAAGTACTTAGCGAAACAGAGCCATGGAGAAACCTTCAGACGGAGACCTCAAGAAAAATACTCATAACGCTATTTAACTTCATCAGGCTTATTTCGATAGCTTTATCTCCAATACTACCAGTATCTGCTCGAAAACTCAGAGAGATGCTTAATATTCCTCCTACCGAAAACATAGCCTATAATAACGTTTTAAATAGCTTAGATCGCAATTTTACCTTAGAATCCATAAGAAGATTTATAACAGAGGTAAAGAAGGTAAAACCCCTCTTTAGGAAAATTACTGAAAACGAAATAAAGAGACTACGTAGTAAGTTACGGCTCTGATCTGTTTGATCTCATATGGTTCCATAGGAGAGATCTAGTAAGGGGGAAATTAGCATGAAATATGAATACCTTATTAAGTGGTTAAGATCACCAATACCAGGAAGGAGAAGGAAGGCTTTAGAAAAACTCACAAAGAATTTACTTAAGGATCAATCTAGACTAAAGGAAGTTTATTCACGGATTAAGGAGTTATTAAGTGATGAAGATTGGAGTGTACGGAGCGTTGCTATTAAATCTCTTACGGAAATAGCGCTTACTAGAGAGGAATTTTTGAAAGATGCAGTTGAAGCTCTTAAGTTAGGCCTTAGAGATGAAGCTCCCAATGTTAGGGCATCAACTGTGTATAACTTAGCAAGGTTAATTACTAAATACGAATCACTTTTGCAGAATACTGAATTAATTAGCCTCGCCATCGATTTACTAAAAGACGAGAATAATAATGTTAAAGAAGCGTCTCTTAGATTACTTCAAGAAATATCTAAGGTAAATTCTGAATTATTACAAGAGAAGATTGAGGAATTATACTCGCTTGCTGCTCACGAAAACGCTAATATAAGAAGAAATATACTGGCAATATTTACTGAACATCTTCAGAACTTTTCAGATGACAACATAGCGAAGATCATGGAGATATATTACGAGAGAATTAAAGATCCAAATTTTTTGGTGCGGGAAAATGCTATTAGAGGATTAATGCGACTCTTAGAGCTCAATAAACTTAATGTTAATGATGATTTAGTAAGAGAACTTAGAAAAAGACTAAGGGATCCTCAAGTACCAGTGAAGAGAGCAGCATTGAATTTGTTAAGAAAAATCTTGGACAAAAATGCTTTCTACGCTGATAAATTCTTTGATATTATTGCAGAAGATCTCCTATTAAAAGAAAAAAATCTAAATCTAAAAATCGAAGTGCTTAAACTCCTACATGATTATGTCGAGAAAGTTCCACGAGATATTCTTAACAAATATCAGATTCCTAGAGCGTTGGATAAATTAGAGAAAGCGACTGTTGAGAAGTCTCCTAAGAAGACCTTGATTAGGATGCTAGCTCGTGAAATCCTTGAGAATAAGCTTGGATATACTCTAGAATTACGTAAAAAGAAATTTGGAGAACCAGACCAAAAAATCAAATAAGCATTATTGTTCCTTGTTTCTCTCATTTACATTTGAGTAGGTTTATAATTAACCAAAGAACTTATCTAGTGTGACCTTTCCAGCCTCCTCCTCCTTCTTTTTCGGCTTTTTCTTTGCCTCCTTCTTTTCTTCTGGAACTTCCTTCACTTTTTTCTCCTCAGCCTTCTCTGAAATTGGTGGAATCATTTTCAGGAATTCCGCTCGAGGCCCAATCTTATTAAGTGTTTCTTCATAAGCGTTCAGAATTCTTCCCTCTATCTCCGATCTTTCTTTCTTGCTCTTAAAGGCGTATTTTGTGAATATGCTTATAGTTTCTTTAGGTACATATAATTTTGCAAAGAGTTCTCCTACAATCTCTGGTTTTGCCCTAGCCAAATGAATTAGAAATCTTAATTCCCGTCTTGCTCTTTTTCTGGATGTATGAGTATATCTTGCGTACCTTTCTAGTAAAGGTCTTAATCCTAGTTTCTTTACATTAATTTCTTCAGCTTCCTCAGCTTCTCCCTCTTCTTCAAGCTGCCCTTCCATTAATTGTTTCATTCGGTACAATTCCTCTATAATTGTTGGTTTATTTACTTTGATTTTCCTCAACTCCCAAACATTCTTTGCATGTCTTCCATACCTAGCCATAGCAGTGGCTAATACTCTCATGGCATCTCTATACGCTATCCTCCAATTCATATTTCTCGCTCCAATTTTGTATAGATAGTCTGCTAAAGCGAGCTGGTTATAAAAACCAAATAACCCTTTTGAATGATCTAAGAAAGAATATGCATTTTCCCAGACCCATAAGATTAATTCCCAAGGATCAACATCAGTTACCGAGCCAAGATATCGCTGAGCACGAGAAATGGATTCCTCAAGGTTCTTTCCCTTAAAGCCGAAAGCGTACCTAATCGCGTCCTGTAGACTGAGCATTTCCTCATGAAAGATCTCTGGTAATACGCCGGAATAATAGTATACCTCCAAGGCTTCAATAATTGTTCTAAAATCTGGCGCATATTTAGCTAAAAAATTCACTATTCTGTCTGGAACATCCATTTTCATACGAGAAACTATTCTCTTGATAAGAGCTTTTGCTTGATATTCTTGTGGTCTGTCAAAAAATATTGTTACACATCTTGTCATGAGAGCTCTTACTTTTCTATCATGAATAACATTCGCAGTAAAGATTAATGGTAACTTTATCTCATCCAGTATTCTCATTAAAGCTGCAAAACCTCCGCGATCATCTCTTGCCGATAATCCGTCAACTTCATCAAGTAAGATTATCCTAGGGGGTTTTGAGGGGTCACCCCCAATAACAAAACCAGCGCTCTTCAATGCCTCTTTTACAATTTCTCTTACCACACTACCGCTCCTTCTATCGCTTGCATTGAACTCAACAATCATTACACCTTCTTGCCATGCTAGTGCATATGCTGTCGAAGTTTTTCCAGTACCAGGCGGTCCTACAAGCAATAATGGTTTATAGGGAGAAAGAGGAGGAATGGCTGGCGGAACATTTTCATCAGCGGTTTGAGATAGAAATTTACCCCATAGCTTATCTAACCATTTTCTTATTTCTCTTAATGCTGTAGGTTTAAGATCCGTTGATGTTTCTTTACCGCTCATTTGGAAAAGAAGCGTATGACTCTTAGGTGTTTCTCCTCTTGATGGTGCTCCCGCCCACTTCTCAAATTCTTGTTGAAAGAATGTTTTCCACTTACGTAAGTACTTATTAGCCCATTCTTTACCCTGAGATGTCTTTAAGAAATCCATCCATTTCGCTCGCTCTTCATTATTCCATATCCTAAATAGGTTCCAGAGAATTATCCAAGCACGCCACCAGTTGAGGATTTGATTCCTCATCCTGCTAGTCATGATTACCTCATATAATGATCTTGGCCTGAAAATCTCTGTCCAAGGAACTCTTTTCTGGTACTGATAAGCCAAGATTCTTCACCAACTACCATTGCGAATAAAAATATTCATTAACCTAATGTAAGGAAATTTGAAGTAATTTAATATAACGCTAACTTTAAAGATAGAGTACTAGGTGCTAATATCCGAGTTTAGGCTTTCTTCTTGTACTTCATTCCTAAGTCTGCTATATACGCTAATAAAGCAGTTAATTGGAGATAATCTGTAGCTCCCTGAGAAATGCGAAAATCTAAATCGCTGAGAAATCGAAGAAGACCAATCTTATCTTCTGGATCCACGTTTATTACGCCTCTATTAATTGCTCTGAAAAACTCTGCTAATAAGTCCTCACCCGAAACCCCCTCCTCCACTAATGCTCTTATTAGTTCTTTTCTAGCTGATTCAAATTTTCCATCAAAAGCTAATTTGATCATCTCTTCTACTTTCTCTGGATATACTAATCCAGCTGTTCTATATACTACCTCCTTAGTAACAGGCACTCCTAAATAAGCAACGCTTTGTAATAGATTTATTGCCTTTCGCAGGTCTCCCTCACTGATCTCAATGATCGCCTCTAATCCATCATCTCTTAGATCTACATTCTCCTGTTCTGCAATGAATTTTAATCTACTAACGATGGCCTCCTTAGGTAATCTTTTAAATTTAAATACCGCAGTTCTAGATTGTATTGGCTCAATTATTCGAGATGGATAATTACAAATCAGTATAAATCTCGTAATGTCAGCATAGTTCTCCATCGTTCTTCGAAGCGCATGTTGAGCCTCTCGGGTCATCATATCAGCTTCATCAAGAATTAGAATCTTATAGGGAATTTCGCCAGTGACTCTTGATCTTGCGAAATCTTTTAATTTCGTCCTAACCATCTCGATGCCACGTTCGTCAGATGCATTTAACTCCAAGACAAAGTTTCGCCAGTTCTCACCGTATAAATCATGCGCGAGAGCAAGTGCTGCTGTTGTCTTTCCAGTACCAGGCGGACCAGCAAAAAGCATATTCGGTATATTTTTAGATTCAACGAACTTCTTTAAGGCTTGGACAACTTCTTCCTGATCCACGATCTCATCCAAAGTTTTGGGTCTATACTTCTCAACCCATAATACTTCCTCTAATTCTGCCTTACTCATATAATTCACCAAGTATTAAGATCCCGCGTAAATTTGTATTTATTATGCGCAATCACTAAGCAATTATAAGACTTGAAAGTATTAAACTGATATCCATATTGTATACTTCCGTAATAGCACTTTCCATTAAATACAATAATACGATTCTATACAAAAGGTATCCTCCTAGGTTATGTGATTTAGCATGATGAATTCCAGCTTAGGGAGCGGAATTGTTTGAAAGTCATATAACGGTAGACCTTTATGAGACAAGATTTCCGGGAAAACTTGCTGGAAAAGAAGTGATTGATCCTGATGCTAGGAGATTAGGAATTGTAAAATGTTTGCGAATAAGAATGTCGCCATCCCCTTTAAGGTTATTCCTCGTAGTAAGGAATAAAGACATTGATATTGAAGTACCCTTCGAGTATGTTGAGAAGATTGGGAAGAATATTATAAAATTGAGAAGAAAAGTTGATGTAGAGGAAGTATCTGTTGATGAAGCATTAAAAATTATTGAGGACATAAAATCCGAAATTCTAATGGAGTTTCAAATATTAATGGAGAGCGAGAATAAAGAGAACGTCTCTACAATAAACGTGTAGAAAAATATATACCCTTAAAAATTAGGAGAAAAATCCCCTCATAAATAATTTGTGAATTATAGGCTTCTTCGCTAATTTTGGGGGAGAAGAATTTATGAGAACACTGAAGGTTAAGGGCCGTGTGATAAGTGGAATCGGCAGAGGAGCTTACTATGTTATGAAGCCCGAATATTCAGCGTTTTTTGAACGTATTCTGAAGGATTCTCCATTCCCTGGGACATTAAATATTATTGTAGATAGTGACATTACTGCTGAAATTTTACCTCATACATATGCGCCTAAAAATTATGGAGCTATAAAATACGCTGTTGGGAGATTCCATGAGATTCCAGTAATTGTTATTAAGCCTCAAAAAAGTGTTCATCCCGAGAATGTTTTAGAGATAGTTGCTCCAGTTAGTTTGAGACAAAAATTTAATTTAAAGGATGGCTCGGAGATAGAAGTTTATATATTCATGTGAACAGATAACTGATAATCTATCATTCTATCCCCGCTTTTCACTCAGTATCATTTTTGTCAGCTTAGTCAAGTCTGGATTAAGCCAAAAGAACGTTATATAGTCTTTTAGATAATTTTATCGCATTGATTAGAGCAATATATTCCCTTTTTGCTTTTTCCTTACCTTCATAAATTTGTACTAATTCTCCTTCTTTGTTAATCATAAAGCCATCATCTAATGGTGTCTCCGACTCTGTAATTAAAATATCTACACAATAGGCTGCTGGTTTATATCTAAAGCTGAAGATTAAAAATTTCCTCGTGAGAGAAGTTATAAATGCGGTACCAAGAAAATCCTCATTAGAGAATAAGAAATTCCAAAAATCTCGGAAGCTAAGTTTTATAACACTAACATCAGCACAAGTCG
>JAHKLG010000060.1 GCA_029856625.1 Candidatus Njordarchaeota archaeon
CTTGAATTCCACGGATCCAATTATCTGGTCAGCCATAGACCCTTCATCAAGGTTAAGAATACCAAGAGTGGCTTCTTCATAGGATTTTTCCATGGCACTACTCATTATTCCCTTCATTGCAATGCCCATAATAGGGAACATTATAAGGGGGATAAGAATCATTCCGAGAAATAATCTTGGATCCCTAAATATCTCCCTTAGCTCTTTCTTGATGATGTTTACTAAAGCGCTAGGCATGGACCATCACCTCCTTCACGAAGACCTCTTCTAGATTTTCAGCATTATGCTCTTCGCATAGCTTTCTAGGCTCTCCCTCAGCTATTATTTTGCCCTTATGCATAATGACAACTCTATCGCATAAGTACTCGATTTCTAGCATATTATGACTAGATAAGACAATCGTAACTCCGTATTTCTTTACAAAATCCTTTAACATTTCCCGGATATGATAAGCATGAATTACATCAAGACCACTCGTTGGCTCGTCCAAGATAGCTAATTTAGGAATAAACATAAGGGCCCTAGCTAAAGCAAGTCTGCGCTTCATTCCCTTGCTATAGGTCTTTATTTTATCCTTTAACCTTTCCCCCAGACCAGAAATCTCTGCGCCTAACTCAACCATCTTATCAACCTCTTCTGAACTCCTTGCCACGAAGCCAGCCATAAATCTTAGGTATTCGTAACCAGTTAATTGCTCGTATGCCCCTGCTTCCTCTGGTAAGTATGAGATAATTCTCCGAACCTCCATAGGCTCTTTAACAACATCATGATCAAAAATAATTACTTTACCACTCGTAGGTTTGAGGAGGGTTGCTAGTATTCTTAGGGTGGTAGTTTTTCCAGCACCATTCGGCCCTATTAAACCAAATATCTCTCTTTCCCTAACCCTGAAACTTATTCCGTCAACCGCTTTTATCTTCCCGAAATATTTGTGTAGGTCTTCAACTATAACAGCATCCATTTTAGATCCTCTATAATATGTTGATAGCATAGTAACAGCTACAACAAAACGAGTAGTATTAGTAAAATTTTAAGCATATTCAATATATGATTTAACAATGCGCAGAAAATATAGTTAAAGAAAAAGTAAATAGAAAGCTAAAAGCGGGCATTAGATTTTCCGCAGAATGTGAATTATGGCTGAAGTTCCGATTCCACCGATATTCTCCGCTAAGCCAACTTTAGCTCCATCTACTTGATTATCCCCCGCCTCTCCCCTCAATTGAAGAGTTATCTCCGCTACTTGGTATACTCCCGTAGCCCCTACTGGATGCCCACGTGCTTTTAATCCTCCAAAGGTATTCGTTGGTAATGTGCCGTTTAATCTAATTTCCTCATTCTTGACAAGTTTCCATCCCTCTCCAAGTTTGGCAAAGCCTAGATTCTCTAGACTCAATATCCCTGTTATGCTGAAGGCATCATGAACTTCAAGCACATCTATATCACTTGGTGCTATGTTCGCGGATCTATATGCCTTATAGCTTGCTTCTTTTACAGCCTTGAGTATTAGGGGGTTCTCTCTACTACTTAAAGATATTTTATCATGTGAGATCTCAGAGGCTATAATTTCAACGTCTCCTTTATTCCTTGATAATAGTATCGCAGCTGCTCCATCTCCATATGCTGAAGATTCAAGTAAATGAAGGGGGTCAGCTATAAGGGGGGACCTCTTCACATCCTCAATGGTTATTTTTCGTCTAAATTGAGCGTATGGATTGAATATTGCGTGATCACGGCAGATTACGGGAAACATCATTATGTATTCGTGATTAACCTTATAAGTATCCAAGTATAGTCTTAATGCGAGGGCGTTTAGTGAAACGAAGGTCGATCCCATATTAAAGCCTACTACCCAATCATCAGCAAGCATCATGGCAGAGGTATTATCTGGAGTCAGAGTATCAGTTAGCTTTTCAACACCTACTACTAAAACGTTCCTTGCCCCACTCTTTACTAGCTTATAACCCAAATGGATCCCCATCCCTCCAGAGCCACAGGCTGATTCCACACGAACACCATAGGAGCGTATTCCTAAGTAATCCATTAAGTAGCTGGCTAAATTGGACTGAGTTATCAACCAATCAGCAACCATATTGGAGACCACTATAGCATCTAATTCTCTTATATTGCCATCTTCTAGAGCTTTTAGTGATGCTTCAAGCATCAAATCAATAATGTTCTTGTCCCAATGAGAACCAACCTTAGTCATCCCTACTCCAGCCACCATTACTGGCAAGCTTTACCTCACCTCCCGTGCTAATAAATAAGCCTTCTCTAATGCTCTAATGTTGGCTTCCGCGTACTTCGGTGGAGATCTAATTCTAATAGCTTCTATAAGAATATCCTTATCTATGGGTAATAAGCCTAAGCCGGAAGCAAAACCTATCAGAGCGACATTTTCTCCGCGTGGATTATTTACCGATAAAGCGATTTTCTGGGCATCAATTATGTGATACTTAAGGGATCGACTTTCTAGTATTTCTCTCACCTCCTTTTCGCTTGGATACTTATGCATTCCAATCTTAACATTTACGGGATATATTTTCCGTGAGTTCATTACAACTACTCCACCAGGCTTGATGTATCTAATATTACGGATAGTTTCCATCATCTCAAAACCAAGCAATAAATCAGCGCTGGAAATAGGTATTATGGGAGAAACATTTGTATCTTTGTATATCCTGAGAAAACTAAGAACAGAGCCTCCTCTCTGAGCGAGACCCTTTCTCTCCGTAAGCTTTACCTTATAACCACTAATAATGGCCGCTGTCGCTATGAGATTTGATGCAAAAACGATTCCTTGACCTCCCACACCAGTTAATACGATATCCATTACGAAATCACCTTTGCCTCCTCAATAGCATTTACTGGACAAATAGCTTTGCACAAACCACATCCAGTGCACTCATACGCGTTAATGACGATTTTATCGTCCTCTTGAATAATAGCTGGACAACCCGTAACTCTCATACAAGTTTCACACTCAATACATCTAGAGTAATCAATAACGTACTTTCTCGAGATTTTTCCTCCCCTCACAAGTTCTAGTGCGCATGGAGATCTAATAACTACTAAGGAAACCCCTTTAGTTCTAATAGCCTCCTTTAATATCCTTACCAATTCATGAAAATCTGATGTGCCCACAACCCTTATGTAGGATACTCCAATGGCCTCGGCTATTCTTTCAGGTCTCATAACTGGTGCTTGATCTCCAACAGCTGTTCTACCAGTAGTTGGACAAGGCTGATGTCCAGTCATCGCAGTTATGGAGTTGTCAAGGACAACAATGGTTATGTTTGCTTTATGCATCACAGCATCTATTAATGGAGGAATCCCAGCATGGAAGAAAGTTGAATCCCCAATCACTGCTATTATGGGCTCCTTAACCCCAGCGTGGTAAAACCCACACGCCATACCAATGCTCGCTCCCATAGCTATGCAGGTATCTATTGCTCTTAGAGGAGGATGAACTCCCTGATTATAGCACCCTCGATCCCCAACAATGATCCCTCTAACGCCCAACTCTTTAAGCGCCTGCTTGATAGCTAGGTAGCTTATTCTATGAGGACAACCGGCGCATAAATGAGGAATTCTTGGAGGAATATTTATCTTGATGTCAAAATTCTTGCCATTTATTGTTAATATATCTGCTAATGCTTTCATGATCGTATCTGGAGTTAATTCGTATTCCCGAGGTATATGCCCAGATCGCCTCCCATAGATCGGATGAGTATAATTTTCTTCTTGAGCAATTGCTTTGATTTCAGTCTCAATAATGGGCTCTATCTCCTCCACAACTAGAACTTTCTTAACACTCTTAAGGAATTCTTTTACCAGCTTTTTGGGGATGGGATGCGTTGTTACAAGCTTCAGAATCCTTACTTTACTCCCAATGTTTAGTTTCTCTACAGCCTCCATTACATACTGAAAAGCAACTCCGCAAGCAACTATTCCGATCTCCGCCTCTTCTGGACCTATGATTTCATTGAATACGCAATCATTAAAAAGTTCCTCCGCTTTTTTATTCTTGCTATTCAATATTGGATGATTCTTCCTAGTGTGTGGGGCTATCATCACATACCTCTCTGGATCTGGTCTAAACTCAGCCTCTCTTAGCTTCGCATGCTTATCTATTGGCTCAACCTCAACTAATTCATACGTATCCGCTAGCTTCTCAGTGTACCTGACCATCACCGGTAATTGTAACTCCTCACTTATCTCGAAGGCATATTTTACGACTTTTCTTGCCTCGCTTGGAGAGGTTGGTTCGAGGCAAGGAATCTTTGCTAATCTGGCGTAATACCTAGTATCTTCAGCATTCTGAGAACTCCATGGATGGATATCGTCTACTGATACAATTACTAATCCACCATTAACTCCTGTGTAGGCAGAAACAAGTATAGTATCAGACGCAACATTGATTCCTAGATGCTTTGATGAGAAGAGAGCTCTTAACCCTGTTAAAGCCGCTGCATATGCTATCTCATAAGCTACCTTTTCATTAGTTGCCCACTCAGCATGTATTCCATGATACTTAGCTACCTTTGATATAGCAGCTAATATATCGGAGACTGGTGTTCCGGGGTATGAGACCGCTATTCTTATCCCCGCTTCAATAGCTCCGCGGGCAACAGCATCATTTCCACTTATCAAAAATGTGCCTGTTTCTTCAATTAGATAACGGTACTTGATTAATTCCCTATTTAGTATCTCTGCTCTACTCATAGCGTACCCAATAAGTGTCTGGCGTGGGCAAAAGTATTAAAGCTAGCACAATTCCAGTACGAAATGATACTCTCCACCAAGTAGAAGAAAGCTGCTAAAAATCCCAAAGTGGGAAAACAGAATTTTTCATTAATCAGTCCTTCCCTACTATATAAAATTTTCCCATTCCTACTAATCTTTCCTGTTGCATTTCTCTACGAATTTTCTTCTAAACTCCTCTATCACCGTGAATGCTTCCATAAGGATTTGTTGAGTCTCTGTCATTACCTTATTAAAAATTTCCTCGAACCTCTCCTTCTTAGCTTGCATGTATTTTGTTAGCCCCATCACTTCTCCAATACTCCTGTGAAGTTGCTGTATTGCTTGAAGAAAAGCATCTAATTTCAGCTCTTTTGCCGCCACTTTTAATGCTTGGAGATAGCCTTTCGACGCTTTTAATAAAAATAAGGCCTCTTCTTCTATCTTTTTATCAAATTCTTCATCCAAATTCTTCACCAAAATAGTTCCAAAAACTAACCAAATATTTGTTATCAGGGTTCATCATGCACCAATAAATAATTCATGAATGGGTTTATGTGAGTAGGATATTCTCAAATAAAAAACTTACCATTACGATATCCATCTACATAGCTTATTTAACCAATATTTTTGATCAAGATACTTCACTAGTTATGTGATTAAACATGATTTAACTGATCAAAACATGTTTTTGCAAAATTATGAAACCTATGAGTAACTCATCAGTGCTAAAGCTTTTTAAAAACAGATATAATAAGTCTTCAGGGGAGACTTAATCATAACTCGATTTCGGAATTATCACTAAAGCTTATTAAATGTACATATAAAGGAAGATTCAAGAGGAAGAGTATTAAAGATTAACCGGAACAATGATGAGTAGAGAAAGAGGATAAATAGTTTCATGTGTAATAAGGAGCAACTCTGAAAGTGTTAAATTTAGGGGGATGATGAATTATAATCAATTGAACGATTATTGAAGGATATCTAATGTCACATATATTTATTAAGCGGTATATAATATGAGAACAGGGGGAAGCAAGTATCGCTTTATTTTTTACTACTCGCGTTTTAACAAATTTGCACTCAATGCCGTTATAGCATCCGTAGAATCTGGTAGGATTCTCAAAGAAATCGTTATTGTTAGGAATCGTGAAGAGCTATTGGAGAGAGTCGCTCAGTTTTCTCAGAGCGCTTATATCCCCGTTGTATGCTTGAGCTTTATGACTCCTCAATTACCTGATGTAATGGAGCTTTCGGGAACAATTAAGAAGATCTGCCCAAATGCTTTATTAGTCGCAGGAGGCCCTCATGCGTCTGGAGATCCTGCTGGTACTCTCCTTAATCTTAGATTTGATATTGTCTTTATTGGCGAGGCTGAACAAAGTTTTCGTGAGTTCTTCGAGAGGATGAGGAATGGTGAAGATTTTCTTGGGGTTAGGGGAATAGCCTATAATTATTATGGAGAATTGATCTATACTGGGACTCCTAAGCGTATTGATCTGAATGATTACCCGCCATTTCCTTACTGGAGAAATTTGCTAGGTCCTATAGAGATAACCCGTGGATGCTCATGGCTCTGTACTTATTGCCAAGTTCCATATATGCATGGTGCTTTCTTAAGGCATAGAAGTGTTGATAAAATCCTATATTATGCGGAGAAATTCTTCAAACAGGGTGGTAGAGACCTCAGATTCATATCCCCGAACTCTCTTAGCTATGGTGGACTCGGTGAGGAAATTAATTTAAACGCTCTTGAAACTCTTTTGTCAAGACTCTATATCCTAGCCAAACATTATAACGGGAGAATATTTATGGGAAGTTTCCCGAGCGAAGTTAGACCAGATTTTGTGACAGAAGATGCGTTGAGAATTTTACGAGGCAAAGTAGCTAACAAGGTCCTAATAATTGGTGCTCAGAGTGGAAGCGAGAAAGTGTTAAAACTGATTAGAAGAGGTCATGATACAAATTGTGTACTAAGAGCAGTAGAACTTTGTAGAAAATACGGTTTCATTCCTCATGTGGACTTCATTTTTGGCCTGCCAGGTGAGGATAGGGAGGACTTAATGGATAGTTTAAGACTGGCAAAGAGATTGATTGAAATGGGGGCTAGAATCCATGCTCACACATTTATGCCATTGCCAGGAACTCCTCTTGAAAATGCTCCACCTGGCAAAATACCAGAGTGGCTTAAGAAAGAGTTGTCAAGAATGACTGGTCGTGGAAAACTATATGGTAACTGGGTAAAGCAGGAAAAAATAGCATGGATGATTCATAATTACATTAAGAGAGGGATCATCCTTGGAAAAAAAGGCTGGAAGCTCCTAAGAAATGCTTAACTACTTCTTTTTATAAATTCGAGAAGGAATAGAATTTCCTGAACATGTTTATTAAGGCATACTCACGAGATTTATTCTTTAGACTGCTATACTTGGTGTTTCATTTTGAGGTTTAGGAGGAAGAGGTATAGGTTATGGATTGCTAATCCATGGGTAGAACATCAGATTAAGAGAAAGATCTTTAGAGATGCGGAAAAGTATCTCCGGTATAAAGAAGGAGTTAGAGGAAAGCTTAAACCGATAGGAGCGAACTTTTATCTCGAAGTAGAAGAAGTCGGTGATGAAAGATTCGAAATGCCCTATGCAGAAGTTTGCTTCAAAGAATTGTACGATGATGTTGCAGTAGCCTTCTACATGGTTAAGGTGTACTTTCACTTAGATGGCGAGTTTGTCTATGTGTCAGAGGCGAAGAAAGGAGGTAAAGACGTGTGCAACGCATGTAAGGAGGGGCAGGAATAATGCTTA
>JAHKLG010000061.1 GCA_029856625.1 Candidatus Njordarchaeota archaeon
AATGTAGAATAAAGAAAATCCTAAAAAGGAATTGAAAGTCTTGCGTTAGACCCATTTCAGCTAATACTGCATTAAACCGCTCGTAGAATAAAGAAAATCCTAAAAAGGAATTGAAATACTGCAAAGTCTAATGTGTTCACTTGAATTTTTTAGGTGTCTTCAGATGCGGAGAAAGGTCATCATAAGCCTGATACTAGCCACTATTCTCACAATAATGGCTGCGGCAGCCTACAAAAACCTAGCATCATCACAAACATGCAGAATGACCATAGTGGTGATGGATGAGGAAGGAAGAGCCGTGAAGGGAGCCATAGTGACCGTATGGGCGTGGCATCCAGGGGAGGAGTCGGAGATAGTGGCGATGGGGGAGACGGATGAGAGGGGCGTGATTGAGGGGGAGGTGGATTGGAGGGGCCTAATGAGGGGTTGGCTGGAGAGGGCTGGAAGGGGTATTAGAGAAAGGGTGGGGCTGATAATAAGCGTATACCACCCAACCCTGGGGATAGTGGCGACGGAGACAATGCTGATAAGTGTTGGCGAGAAGAATCCTGGAGTGATAGGGAAGATCATAACCATAAGAACAAACATGACGGGGATTGGGTCTAAGAAGGTATCGGAGCCGACCAGAGGGCTGGGAACCACAGCAATTAGGCATGAGGAAGAGATAGGGCCGAAGAGATTATCTCCAGTAATCGAGGAGTGGGAGGAGTACAGGGGCAGAACAAACCTAGTATATGTCAAGACAGACCAAAACACAGAAGCGCTTCTAGATTATGGGTTACTGGCTGGTGAGGAGACCGCGGTTAGACTTGTTATTGGCTATGATTTCAGCGATTACACGACTGTTGGTGGGGTTATCTACTCGATTACTCATAGTTCCTCGGCGAGTGTTCACCCCTCTATTGGTTATTCTTCTGAGGTTTGGGTTTCTATGATTCTTACGACTAGATTTGAGGTCGTTGCTTACTACTGGCAGGATGAGGATGGAAATCTCGTCTTGATGTATCGTGAGTTTAGGCTCTGGGCGTATGATCTCGATATCAATAGTCTCAAGGGCGTTAAGGGCGAGGAGCCGGCCTGGGGATCATTCTCCGAGAGGACCCTCAAAGATGGTACTGGCAAAGGATTTTATCCAACTGAACGCGCTCTCGTAGTAGATAGACTGGACTTCTATATTAGTAATGTCGAGTTAATTGAGATTCCTATCTCCGCAGTCTTCTACGCCATGATCGGGGATGTACTCGATGCTCTTGGATTCCCAGCGAGTCTCCTGCCGACGATGAAAATCGTTATTGACCAGAGCAAGTGGGCGGCGAGTTATTTCGTCTGCAGTATTTGGGGCCCTAATGGCTACGCTGTTGTTGCCTATGGTTATTATGTGTCTGTTCATGGCTTGTGCTTCATGGCTCTCCGCATTTATGCTTATCCGCCATCGCCTCCGGGTGGGGGCCAGAATATCCCCACATGACTATAGTATGTGCATTAGTTATTTTTATCCAAAATACTAACCAGACTCCTCTTCACTTTCATCGCTTCTAATTCCTCTTTTTGGATTTCTTTATTCTACCTCGAATTCTTGGACTCATCAAATAAGTTCTCTCAGAAATGGAAGCCGGTAATGAGGGCATCACGTTAGTAAGTGATAAACTCAAGAAAGTTAGTGAGGTATCGAGCAAGTGGTAGTCGCTGGAGTACGGGGTTTCGAAGGAGAGCTATTAAGTAAAATAGAGGAGCTAACTAAGAAACAGAACCTTTTCAAATGATGATTTATTTTTAGATTTTTAAGGGGAAGGATGGTTAAGTATTGGTCTGTATCATCTTTTCTTTATGAATAATTTTTGATTTCTCTCTAATTCTAGTGTTTCTTCTCTCTCAATGTTTATTGAGTAGGATGAATCTAGCGCTTTAGGTTCTTCTCTTTAGGACTATGTTGTGTATTTGGAAGGTTACTAATCCTATTAGTGCTATTGCTGATGATAAGTAAAATACGTATAGCATAGCTGTAATCTCAGCTGCTTCTATGGTATATCCTGCAAGAATTAACCTCTTTTTCCAGAGATCGGGCAATATTCCTGCTGTTAGGATTGGGACTACGCCAAAGCTTAGTGAGCGGGCCATGTTGTACTGACCCATGTATTTTCCACGAGCATTTTCCGGTACTATATCTGCTACATAAGAAAACGCTACTGTTATAGATAATACTCTTAACACACCAGCTACGATGCTGACGGGGATTAACCATATTAACTTTCTTGGTAGGGTGTAGAGTATTGGTGTTATTACTGCTAGTATGAATCCTATCTGGAGCAGGGGTAAACGACCCTTGACATCAGATAGCTTTCCTATTATAGGATTAGTCACTAACTGGGTTATAGATGCTACATTACTTATAATACTCATCTCGAAGCTTGTTGCTAATAAGGCTAATCTAAGGTAATAATTAAGTACTCTCCAGATAGATGCCGTGGCTATTGAAACAAACATGATAGCTACTAGGAAGAGATAAAAGATATGCTTGTTCTCAAAATCGCCCTTAATCTCTAATGTCCTAGGAGTAGGTCGCCTAGGAGTTCTTTTCTCCTCAATTGTTAGTAGAATAACTAACGCGCTACTAAACATTATTGCTGAGGATAAGTAGAATAGGTATGGGAATCCAGCTGCTTTAGTTGGGTAATCATATAATAATCCTCCTAAGAAGACACCAATTATCCTACCAATAGCATCAACAGAGAATAAACCACCCACAACCGTTCCTCTGGTCTCCTCCACCGTTAAATCAGCAAGCAATGCGGACCAGGCAACATTACTCATCGACCAGAAACTTTCAAGCAGAGTTAGCCCAATAATGAGTGTAAGAGCGTATAATTCTGGGGCTTGAATGAAGGTAACTCCAGAGAAAATGCTCCAAACGGGGGGTGATAACAAGATATATGCAACACCAGCGATGCTCTCTCCAACGGCAATAAAGATTTTTCTAGTTCCCATCTTATCGCTCAATGGCCCCCATATAAGGGGTTGTGTGAGAGAATTAGCTAGCATGGGAAGAGCCATAACAAGCATGGACTCGGTGAAGCTCCTACGCAATACTTCGAGGAAGAATAGGGTGAGGAAGGCGTAGAAGAGGCCCCGTCTAGTAGCAGCCATGAACTGGAAACTACTCATACCAATAAAGTTCTTTCTATCCACATCATCGCCCCCAATAAGCTATTTCTTAAAGAACTTGTAGAGGGAGTAGGCTGCTATTGGAATAGAATTCGCTAAAGAACCAATAAGTTCTGGAATGGCTAATCCACGAATACCGAGTTCTCTCCATGGAATAAACCATATAGATAGGCCAAGGAGAGCTCCTAAGAGGAACAGCATTATAATGAACAGGGGTTCACGAGTTGCGAGAAAGTGAGGTATCATTAGGATAAAAGCTGGAGGGAATATTAGGAAGTAAAGAATAGCAAAGAGTGTGTGAATATGACCAAAATTTTCTGGAAATAGACCGACGAGGGATAAACAAATAGCATCAAGAGTCAAGAAGATGCCAGCTAAGAAATTATACACGTCTTTACTATCCTTAATAAGATTAATGGAGAATATTAAATATAACAAACCAGAAATGATCAGACCCCCATTAAATATCCACGCGGTATCTGGATATATTCCCAAATCACTTAAAGCATTATTATACCAAGAAAACCAAGGTGCTAATGAAACAGAGACAAGAATACAAGAATACGCGAAAATAGGAAAGATTACACCCAGAATCCAATAAATACGCTTAAAAACCACAAGATATTCCTCCTCTTAAGTCCTAAAGAGTGATATGTGAAGAATATATGTAAATTTTCTACATAGGTATTAAAATATCTCATTAAAACCTAATCAAATAGAGTAGCGGGTCAATCAATGCGTGAGGTTAGCTAAATGGCGGATGCTCAAGTTAGTAAATACATGCTTAAATTAGAGGTCATGCCCGAAAACGAAAAATTGTTTGGATTATGCAACTTAAGAATCCTGAGCAGGGGTGATCTAGGCGTCAAAACTGTGCCATTCTTGCTTAATAAAGGACTAAAAGTAATATCGGTCTCTGCACAGAATACAGAGCTATCATTTAGTCAGGAATTAACTCGCTTTAGCGATATAAACGACTTGATCGTTAATTATGTTCATGTGGATTTGAGTCCACTCCCTCTATCCAACAATAGATTAGATCTCCAAATCGTATACGAGGGCAGAATTGAGCCTTATGCAAATGTTTTTAAATATGTTCAGGACAGGATTTCGGAGGAGTATTCTTTAATAAGACCGGATGCGTTTTCTTATCCAGTGATAGGGGTTCCGGATTTCTCTAAATTGATTCACATGATTTTGTCTCAAACATTTGAATACGAGCTAGATATATCTGTTCCAACTCATTATGTTGTTGCTAATATTGGAGAACTGGTTAGCAGGGAAATTAAGGACGATATGATAATCTATAAGTATAGAAGCAAGTTACCTAGTTGGAGAATTGATATAGCAATTGCTCGTTTCGAAACAGTATACGATGATGAAAAAGATATAAGGATATTTGCTCTGGGAGGCGATGTTAATCATGCGGAAAGATTGCTTTATGAAACTAAGAGAGTTCTCGATTTCTATATAAGGAATTTCGGAGAACCAATAAATTGGTGCGGATATACGATAATTGAGATACCTAGTGGCTGGGGGAGTCAAGCTGATGTTTGTGGAATGTTGCTGGATAAGCGATCTTTCGTGGATAAAGAAGCGATAGGAGGTCTTTATCATGAGATAGCTCACTTATGGACCATTAAAACGAGGGAGAAAATCCCATCCAGATTCTTGGATGAAGCCTTCGCAAGTTATTTCCAGATCTTAGCTGAGAAAGAGCTCCTCGGCAAGAATCTGAATGCGATGCTTGAGAGGGCGAGGAAGAGGTTTATCCAAATGTGTCAGAAAACACCTCTTCTAGCTGATGTACCAATAATTAAGTATGGGGAGTATAAAGTCACTGATGCAGTGTACTATATTGGTGTCTGGGTACTATACCTACTCAATAAGATTGTTGGAGAAGAATGCTTTAAGGAATTGATCAAACGATTTATAAGCGAGTATGCAAAAGAAGGGGCCACGATTGAAGATTTTATATCAACGTGCATTAGAACATGCGGTGAATACACAAAGAGATTCCTAAATGATTGGCTTCTCGAAACAAGAGGAGCAAAGCTACTAATTAGCGGAGAACCTGAAAGCAACATAGTACAATTATACATTAAAAGATGATAATGGATTCGATCGGAAAAGGTAGCGGTTTACCCTGAGTAAGCTTTAGAGGAAATGATGAGTAAGATTAAACTTTGAGTTCCATTACAATTATCTTATCCTGCTCAAATATTGTCTGTTTAGGTAAGGTTGCTAGAGGCCTTAATTTCTCGGGGAAAACGAATTCTATTGTGGTTCTTTTCTCTAGTTTCTTAACGAAATGTAAGTAATTCGCTATAACTTGGAGATCTTCTAGATTCTGTGCTTTTAACAGTGTTATTGCTTTATATCTAGTTTTCCCGGGAGTCGTTATTCCTAAGATATTCTCTCTACAACTAATAATCTCCAATTTTCTCTCACGTAATAACTGTTTTAGGATTTCTTTATCAAATTTAATCCATTTCCAATCAAGGCATAAGAGTCCCTGGCTTAATGAATATACATCTGTGCGTTGAATTAAATTCCAGACTTCCTCAATATCTTCGATAAGAAAGCATATAGTTTCAAGCTGTGGTGCCAATAGATTCCCAATTTTTGTCTCTAGACTCAACCATGTATCCACTTCATAAAAACCAAGCTTTTTAGCAAGGTTTATCGAGGGAGTATTCCAATGCATAATGGCTATTCTAAAAACTCTATATCCCTCATTAATCAAGTTTTCTATAACATACTTGTTTAACCTATAAGCGATTCCTCTCCTTCTATATTCAGGATGAACTCTTAAACCTTCTAACCAAACACTGTTGTCAAGCAGAAAGGCTGCGTGGAGAATAGCTACGGGCTTACCATCCACCTCTGCAACATACAATCTTCCTCTTGGATCTCTTAACCAATCATTCCATACTTGTGGTATATAGTCCCCCCACTCCCACGTATTCCTCGTAAATGATATGACAAATTCTCTATCAGTATCCCTCGCAAGTCGGTATATCTCCCCCATATTCGATCACTAAAAATCGCTTCTCGTTCACTAATAATATATCAGAACTTATCCCTAACAACATTAAAGTTTTCTGACTAAATGCTAACGAGGCCTTATTCCCATATTTTTTAGAACGTGGTTATTATGGTTTAGATCTACAAAAAATTATTGGAACTAAGCTAAGTATTTGTTTCCCTGATATGTAAACCTCTGTATGTTTCTAGATTTCCTAATTGGGATCAAGACTTAAATGTAAATTTATCAATTATACATTACAAATTTCTTTGCAAGGGATCAAACGTGACTAAGTATACAACTATTACAGTAAGGAAGAACGTTTTAGAATCATTGAATCGTATAAAGGATGAAATCGGGGCAAAGAGCTTGGGAGAGGCTATAGAGGAACTTATACGGATTTACAAGAAGGTTAAAGCTAAGGAATTTGTGAAGGATGTTGAGAGGGTAAGAAGCCTTGGACTTAAAGATGTTAAAGATGCGATAGAGAAGCTAAGGGCGATGAAATGGGCAAGATTATGATAGATACAGATATCCTTATAATGATCCTTGAGAAGGCGTCTCTCAAAACCCTAGAAGGGCTCCTTGAGAAATATGAGCTTTACATAAGCGGTATCGTCGCATTCGAGTTCCTAGTAGGGGTTTATAGGACTAATAAGAAGATTTTAAAGGAGCTTCTTGAGAAATACTTCACGATCGTCCCTATAACATATGAGATAATAGTAAAAGCTGCCGAGATAGAAGCAGACCTAATGAGAAGCGGTCAGATGATTGATCCCAGAGATGCTTTAATAGGAGCCACAGCGATAATTTATGAGATACCCTTATGGACAAATAATGTAAAAGACTTTAAGAGATTAGAAAAATATGGGTTGAAGTTGGTCAAAATAGAGCTGGAAGAGTAAACTCTCATATGCATGCGGGGCTTCTTCTCTTTTACAATCGTACTCTCTCCAATGGTGGAAGATTATGTTTTAGGCTTATTACGATGAAGAATCCTCGGAAGTGGTCATATTAAGTACTTTATAAACGAAAGCTAATGTATCAGAGTATTCTTTTAATCTTATCTCTGGTGATGCTCCCGCATGACCGCTAACAGTCTCCACTCTCAGATATACTGGAGCTCCTTCCTCCTTTAGTCTCGCCACAAATTTTAGGGCATGTGCTGGATGCACTCTATCATCATGTAAACCAGTGTAAACTAGTGTTGGTGGATACTTCTTCTCCTTAGAGATATTATGGTATGGGGAGTACTTCCTTAAGAATTCGGCATCCTTTGGATTATCTGGATCTCCGTATTCTGGTACCCAAGCCCTACCAATGTATAATTTATGGA
>JAHKLG010000062.1 GCA_029856625.1 Candidatus Njordarchaeota archaeon
ATAGTTTCATTCATAATAGGTCCTCCAGGAGCTACTCTCGTTGGATATCCTTTCCTTGCTGGCATAGCGGGGACAGCATTAGTGGTGATCATTCTGGATATTAAATACCTTATAAGCTCTGAAGGAATTACTAGAACTAAGGCTTTATTATTAATTATGCTTATTATTTTCTCGGTGCTCTCTCCTACACTTCTCCCTCTTAAGTCAAAAGGCGCTGTAGATGATAGTTGGAAATCAGAAGTTCCCTTTATTATAAATGTGAATGCATCCGAGTTTCCAATCAGTATTGATAATATTAGATTAGTTGATAGAGCACTAGCCCGTGATTATGCGTTGTCTTACAGACTGCCAAAAATCGGGAATTATCAGTTAAAAGTGGGTACTGAGTATGAAAATATTGGGTTAGTAGCTGGTAAACCTGCTTGGGTCGTTCCTGTTTATTATACCTATGCTCTCACCCCCGAGATAAATAAGATGGTAGGATACCTATACATTCATCTCGATACACCAACATTCGAATCGATGCGATTCGTTAATGTTGAGATGTCTATTGCACCTGGCCTTTATGGAAGAAGGGATCTCTTTTGCTTTACTCTGAGATTAGCGCCAGATGGAATAATTGGAGAGGTTTATTTAATTGACCCGAGTCCAGTTACTTCTTCACCCGCTTGGGTCGTGCTTATTGATCGATACAGTAAATGGGGAGTGCGTCTGCCTTATAAGGTCTTGATTGTGGGGGCGGAAGGTGATTATAAGTTATATCCTTGGAGAGACGCTGTTGGAATTGTGCCTCAGGTGGTTTCAGGGACAGCTCTGGAATCTATTGTTCTGAGAATCGGTTCCAGCATTAGAAACGGTTTGAAAGACTACTTCGCGAAAGGTTTCATCTGGATACCAGTATCTCAGGATATACAGGAACTTCTGGACGAGGAATTCTATCATCGGTCGCATCATTTCTTATTAAGTGATTGGTGGGGGAGGGACTTCTATCTAGCGGTGAGGACTACTGGTGGAGAAGAATCTGTTGCGGCATGGGTGTTAATAAATGATAGCATAGCATTGTTTGATCTAAGATTTTATCACGGTATTGGAGGGATTACCAGGGGCGTGAATACCCCAGAAAGAGCCATGGAAGCGATCGAAGGACTACTTAAAGGATCCGTTCCATATGGTGCTGAAGCTAGATATCCGAAGCTTTACTCAGTCTGCTTCAATAATAATACCTACTTAATCTGGGTTGCTTTGGTTGCTCAGAAACTTCCAGGGGCCGATAAGCCAATCGGAGTAGTATGGGTTGATGCATCCAATCCGAGAATCTCTGGATTTGTCCAATACGTTTACGGTGAGTCTCATGATGTATTCATGGAGCGTCTCTACAACAATATCATTGCCTCATACATGGGTTGGCAAGGAGGAAATGAGACAATTCTATTAACCGCTTACATCAACGGAACCATAATTAGGAAGGGTTGGGCTCTGCTCCAGCCTAATTATGAGTATGCCATAATAATGAGTGTCCTTAACACTACTGGAGAACTCGTAACTGTAATTGTTTTAGAATCCAAAGTAGCTACTAAGCAAGATTTCTACAATGCGGTTCTAGCCAAAGAGGGAGACAGAGTAGAGATTCAAGCGAGATGGGACATCGATTTACAGGCATGGGTAGCGTATACTGTTAAGCTCTATCCCCAGGGATAATATTTCTTGCCCTAATCTTTATAAGTTTCTTTTCTTATTTTTTCAGAAACTTTAAGGAGGCACAATCATGAGCAATGAGAGGCCAGTTATGCCGAAGTGGAAAGCTCTCATTCTAGCTTCTAGGCCCCCTTTCTTGCAGGTGACTATTCTTCCCGTCAGCTTAGGTATTATTCTCGCATTTTATCATGTGGGACATATAAACTGGTTATATGCAGTGTTAGTTCTTCTAATTGCTTGTTTTATGCACTTAAGTGTAAATCTCGTACATGAATACTGGGATTGGAAAAGTGGTACTGATAATATTAATGTTAATGCTATGAGGCCCTTTACTGGTGGAAGTGGGATGATACAGCTTGGTTTAGTAAGCCCTAAGGAAGAGCTTGCATTTGGATTATCACTTCTTATCTTGGCTACCATCCTCGGTCTTTACATACTAGTTGTCTTACCAGTAGTTCGTATTCCATTGTTGATTATTGGCGCTATAGCCGTTTTTTCGATCATATTCTATACTGGCCCACCACTAAAGCTAGCTCATAGGGGGGTCGGAGAATTCTTCATTTTCTTAAACTTTGGGCCACTAATGTGCCTAGGTCCATACATTGTTCTGACGCAAAGGATTCATATGGAGCCTATAATAGTTGGTTCTCTTCTGGGAATCCTAACTACAGCTATACTATGGATCAATGAATTTCCAGATGTACAGGCTGATGCTTCGGTGGGTAAAAGACACTTAGTTGTGAGATTTGGTCTTAAAAGGGCTAGGTATGGATACGCTATATTAGAATTTCTACCGTACATTATCCAAATTCTAGCAGTATTTTTAGGATTATTACCATGGATTACGCTAATAACGTTTTTGGCTATTCCACAAGCTATTCGTAATGTTAGGATTTGCTTTGAGAACTATGATAAGCCGAAGAAACTATTCCCAGCAAATCTTGGAACGATCAAAAATCACTTAATTTATGGGCTTCTCCTTATACTAGCGTATATTTTGATATTCGTTATCCCTATTAATCCTTATCTTGGTTCTTAACCGCTTTTTTCTGAAAAATCTTTATTAATGCTAAATACTGAATATTGAGTTACCTCACTGCTACTGGTGAAGCTTTTGGGGAGCATTTCAAAATATTTATGGTTCGTAAAGAATACGTTTTATATAATCGGTTATGCTGTTCTAGCCCTCTTTTTATATGATATTATTGCGGAAATTACTCTTGAAGGCTCTCCAATCACGGGCCTTGGACCGATAACATTAGCTACTCCTCTAGATGCCATTATCCCCTTCCTTTCAGCGTTTACCGTATTCTACGTATTCATCTTTTATCCATTCGTGATTTACTCACTTGGTTATCTCATGTATATCCGACCAGAGAAGGCGGATAAAGTTTTCTTATCCATCCTCATCGTGTACATAGTGGCTTTTCTAAATTATTTATTATTACCAGTGAAGATGATTAGACCTGATCCAGATAAGCTACCGAGTGACTTCTTGTCTAGAGTAATGGCTAAATACTATAAAGAAGATTTGCCCGTGAATTGCTTCCCCAGTCTTCACGCGGCTAATTCCACGTTATTTGCTTACTGGATGAGCAAGGCTAAGCCAAGATTTAAGATTCTGTTCTGGGCAATAGCGATTAGTGTGATCATCTCGACTCTTTTTGTTAGACAACATGTTATAGCTGATGAAGTATATGGATTTTTATTGGCCTATCTCGTATCTTGGCTTATCGATAGGGGATTCCCAGATGGAAAACCCGTTAAGGAATACTGGTTACCCAGAGCAATTTTCACACTTGTTCTAGCCACAGCAGTTGCGATTTTTATTATTCTTGGCTATCTACCATAATCCCTTTTTAACGCAATTCTTCCCTATTGTATAATAGAGTGTATGATTCGATGATGATTAAGAAGTTGAGGTTTGGCTCGGAGTTGATCCAAAAGTGAATTATTATTCTAAGATCCTTAGGGAGGAGTGCGAGAAAAACCCGTATATGGCTTGAAGTTATTGAGGTAAGAGTTGTGACGGGGCCTGCTCAGGGGAAGATAAGAATCCCCGTGGAAGTTATTATAATGGGGCATAAGGTAGATTCCATAGTTTACATTCATCTAAAAGGTTACTCAAGAGCCCGTATAACTCATATTGATATTGAAGGATTCGATGCTGAGGGGGATAAAATAAACGGAGGAATGGCTGTGGGAACAAGCAATGGTCTGACAATAATTCTTAAGAAAGAGATAGTTATTGCAGGGAAAAACGCTAAGAAGATTGTTTTAAGAGGTTTGAGAGTGCTAAATATCGGAGAGAGAGCGAAATGTGTTATAGGAATTAAAGATGGAGGAATTTTCGTGGGCTTTGAGTCAAAGGTTTTACCACGTCTAGAAAAACTTGCATTGGAAAGGATCGATGGGGCATCTGAGGGATGAGCTACTGGGTTTCAATATACCTAAGCAGCATAGGTAGAACTTGACTTTTCCTTGATGTAACCCCTGGTAATACTCCATACCCCTCTGATAAATCAACTTTGAGCGCATTAGCTACGATTTCCTCATTACCAACAACTATTATGAAGCTTCTTTCCTCTATGTAATCCGTTATCATTAGGACAAGAAATATTAGCCCTCTATCCCTCATCTCCTTCATCATTACCTCCTTTAGAGAATTAAGCATTCCTAGGTAATTCTCTGGCCTAGTAGTCATAATCTGTGCGATACCAAAATTACCTATTTTTGACGAGAATATCTTCAGATCCATAGTGATTATTTTCTTCGGATCGCTTGGCTCATTGGCGGCCATGGCGATTTTCACAAACTCTAATGCTTCCTTAAGACTCAAACCAACGTAATCACAGATCTCCTTAACTACTTGCCTATCAATTATTGTTGTTGTCGGGCTTTTTAGTAGGAGGGTGTCTGATAATATAGCATACAGCATAGCTTCAGCCAAATTAATCTCAATTTCTATTCCCTCCTCCTTAGCAAGTCGCCAAATGATCGTATTCGTGGCCCCTAGTGGCTCAATCCTAAAGATTATGGGGTTTAGAGTTTTTACATCCCCGCTTATCCTGTGATGATCTACAACTGCAATGATTTCTGCTTCCTCGATACCCTCAACTGATTGGCTAAACTCGTTATGATCCACTAACGCTACCTTCTTCCTATAATCCTTCACGAGGTCGCTTCTTGTTATTATTCCTCGCAATCTTCCTACAGCATCCGTAACTATAATGCTCCTAACGCCACGCTGCATCATCATATTTCGGATATCCTTAACCAACGCGTCCTCACTAACAGTTACTGGTTTATCAGAAAATCTTCCCACAGGCTGGCTTAGATCAAGAAGTCTAAGAGTAGTATAGAGATCATGAGGAGATAGAATCACCGTAGCGTTCTTCTCCTTAATCTCCTTGGTAATATCGTCAAATGAGTTTATTTCCCCAGTAATAATGATATACTTTATTCCATGTCTAATAGCTTCTCTTAGAATACGTTTATCCCCCATAGACACAAGAATGACTCTAGTTAATTCCTTCTCCTCAAGCTTTTTAATACGCTCCAGCGACCAATCTACAATTATTTTTCCACTTAGTGAACCTTCAGGATTTCCATACAATAGTTTTCCATTGGATATTTCTAGGAAATTCTTTATGGGTGTCTCTCTTAATACGAACTCTTCCTTGATAATCTCCTCAATAAAACTTCTTGCAAAAGACTCCGTGCTGAATAATCCAACAATGATCTTATTGGTGTCCACGATTGGTAATGATCGTATACCTTTTGATACTATTATATCCATAACCTTTTTCAGTGGATCCCAATGATAAGCAAAAATAACATCTTTAGTCATTACGTCCTGGGCACGGGGATAAACATCATTAATGATGTCTGGGATCTTCAAATTCGTCTTTTCCAGAAATATCCTTGTTTCCGGCCAAACATCACCAAGCCTAAATGGTTTTGCATTAAAGCCCTTATTCTTAAGCAAATGAGAAAAGGATATTGCCGAGATTATAGCATCTGTATCTGGATTTCTATGACCAATAACCAAGATTGCCATCTTTTTACCTCTTCTCTAATTCTGAGGAAAACCAAATATAGGGAAGAAGCTAACGAGGAATAACCATTATTGGATTCATTTTAGGGATGTCCGGTTAGGGAAAAATTTGAGAAGAAATACATATCACCTTCTCGCTATAAAAAAGTAACCCAAAACATGCACCTCTTGTATTTTCTAAAAATTATTGGGTGAAAAAGTTTTAAGTCAAATACGCAGTATTTTACTACTTCTCATTTAATTCATGTTTAGTTTGGGTTAATGATATGACCTACGGAGTTATTATAACAATTCTTATTTGTCTTGCTTTGCTTCCATGGACTCTGTACTTCATCACATATTCCAAACTAAAATTAGTTCACATTAAGGCGTTTTTGATAGGAGGTATGGGTTGGATAATAGCCTTAATATTGAGAACACCAATTCTCATTTCGGCGAGTATTGTTTTCTCAAAAGTTTTTCAAGTGGTGATTGCTTCTCTTTTAGCTGGGGTTTTTGAGGAGGGATTAAGATTTTATTTCATTAATAAGTTTATGAGAGAGGATTTCTCTGCTGGAAGAATCATCTCAATGGGCATTGGTTGGGGGCTATTTGAAGCTATCCTGACGTACGTTATATCCATGATTAGTGTTCTGGTTATTATATTATATCAAATCGAGGTACCCGACTTTGAAATACCGTCTCAAAAAGAGTTGTTAATGGGAGGCCTAATAGGGGCTTATGAGAGAAATGTGGCGATAGCAATTCATGTTGGTTTTACAATTATTGTGACTGCTTCACTGATGAATAGAAAATGGCTTGGTTTCGCGATAATCTACCACTCCTTAATTGATTTTATAGCCGCCTACTTAGGTCTAATCCTGCCGCATACGTATCAGAACTTATGGATTATAGAGGGAATAGTGACTGGATTAACTATTCTATTATACATGATTATAGCTCTGATACTAAAGGTTCGGTTAGCCAAAGCATTTACTAATTCTGTTATACCCTCCATTTTTTATAGAGAATAAACCTCCAACAAAAGAATAATAAACCCCCATATTGTTTTCGTTAGTTTTCCTTAAAACAAGGTGTTCCGATGAGCATTTTTGATGAGTTGGAAAGATTACTGAAGGAGCAGACTGAGAAGGGCAAGGTCTTATCACGGTTCATAGTCCTGATATGGATTGTTTCTCTTGGAATAGATTTCATCGCGTATATGATGGCTATGAATTCATCAACGTACGGAATGCGGGGACAAGTGAGATCATACCTAACAGCATACACCCAAATACTTCTCATTTACGCCATAGGTTTTATTGCTGGGTTTATCTTATCTGTGCTAATTTTTTACTCGATAGCAAAATATTCTAGGAGAGACGCAATCTATCTAGCTGGAGGATTCTTCTTCCTATTATCGGGATTCTTTGATTTTTTCGCTGCATATCAAACTCTCAACGTGAGGAATAGATTATTAGAAACTTTAATGAGATTGCCTCTATTCACCATAGATGCATTACAAAATTTCGTCACGAAGCA
>JAHKLG010000063.1 GCA_029856625.1 Candidatus Njordarchaeota archaeon
GCAAGGTGTATCGCATCATATCGAACATTAACAATAGTATTGATAATTCCCGCGATGGTTAATGTAAGCTCGTTGAGCTCGCACATCTTTATGTTCAGCGCTAAATAATATTTAGTGACCTTATAAGCTATTACTGGATCTATTCTTGATAGGGAGCCAAGTAATTCAATAGCAACTAGATAAGATCCATATGCTTCAATACGACCATTTTGTGCATCATACAGTATTTTCTCGCACTCGCTACCATATTTGGTGTGGTGAAAGACAGCATAAACGATTATATTAGTATCTATGTAGGCTCTAATCCCCATTCCATGACTCCTCGACTAGTTTGACAGCATCAATATCAAGCGGTTTGTCAATGAGACTAAGTAATCGTTTCAGTGGCTTATCTTTCTCTTTAACGATTGGTTCTATTATGATCCTCTTATCTTCAAGCCTAACGATGACTTTATCTCCAACCTTAATCCCCAATTTTTCTCTGATATCCTTTGGTATCGTTACCTGATACTTCCTAGATACGGTTACGATTTTCATAATTGTTCACCGTAGTACGTAGTACAATGAAAATATACTATTTTAAAGCTTATAAAAATCAAGTGTATCGACAATACATTGAGCCCCTATCTCATTTATACTCCAAAATAAGAGAACCAGATATCACTTGACCTTATCAAGTAGAAAAAATTGGTGATACTTAATGGATTTTTTCTGGCTAATCCCTCATCAATTAGCAGGTTCAAGTGTTCCAGAAGATATCGAAGATCTCTTAATATGGAAACGGCATGGAATAAAGGCGGTTGTATCCTTACTTGAAGATCACGAGTTTCATGTGAACATTGATGAGATAAAGCAGGCTGGTTTCGAAATATTGTGGGTGCCGGTCAAGGATATGACTGCTCCCACATTAGAGAAGCTGCTCAAAATAGTGGAGTGGATTGATGAGAAGATCGAGGAGAATAAACCAGTAGTTGTTCATTGCTACGGAGGATATGGACGCACTGGTACTGTTTTAGCGGCATATCTTGTATATAAGGGATGGGAACCCTTCCAAGCAATAGAGCATGTTAGATCAATAAGACCAGGAGCAGTCGTTACTCCATATCAAGTATATTCGGTCTTAGCATTTAGGGATTATTTAGCAAAAAGAGAAAAGGAGTAATTGAGAGTTATTTTAGAAACTTTTCTATAAGTTTGCCAATACATCTCTTATACTTATTATTCCGAGAGGAAAACCATTCTCATCTACTACTGGTAGATGCCTAACATTGGCTTTTATCATCTTTTCTTTAACAGTGGTGAGTGGATCATCAGGTGCTGCCGTTATTAAGTCCTTAGACATTATTTTTGAGATAGGTTGGCTCAGATCCATTCCCTCCCCCAGAGCCTTTAGAATATCCCGCTCCGTCACAATTCCTACTGCTTTCCCCTTCTCAACAATTAATAGTGACCCAATATTTCTGATTGCCATTTCACGTGCCGCATCGAGAATACTGAGATTAGGATCCGTTGCAAAAATTATAGGGCTCATTATATCTTTAGCAGTCTTCATTTAAACCACCTAATTAGGAATAGTCATTAACTTCATAATTAATTTCTTATTTATCTTTATTCTCGAAAAACTTGAAAAAAATTCACTATACAACTGATTTTTGGGCTATTACTATTTTGAATCCAGCTTCTCTGACTAATCCAGAAACTGGCTCCTCGGTTACTGGCTTTGCGGTTGGTTTCTGCAATAGTGCACTTACCATCTTTCTTATCGAAAAACCAGTTCTTTTAAGCATCCTATTAATATCTAGGATAGAGTAAAATTTGGCTACGCGGTAAAAGGGATGTCCCTTCCTCTTCTTTTCAAGATAGAATTGCCCCCAAGGACTTTCTTTATCCACAAAACCTATTATTAAGTAGCCGCCATTTCTTAGTGTTCTATAGGCTTCTTTTAGAGCTTTTATTGGATTTTCCAAAAAACATATAGTCACTATCAAGAATTCTGTGTCAAAAATCTCGTTTTTGAAAGGCATTTCCTCCGCTATCCCTTGAACAACTTTTATTCCTCTCTTCTTAGCCAATAATAATGGTTGCCATGCTGGGTCTAAGCCATATCCGATACCAAGCTCTTTAGCGAACATTCCGGTTCCTACACCTATTTCCATGCTTTGACCAAGTTTTATTCCTTTTAACGCTATTTGCAGAGCTCTTACCTCGTTCTTGAATAGTATTGAACCTTTCTCAGATACGAACCATGAATCATACCTATCGACAAGCTCATTGAACACTTTCACATTTTCTAACTCCTCAACATCTTTTTCAGGCATTATTATTGGAATATCTTCCCTAATTGGATATATCTTCCCACACTTCACGCACTTTAGCTTCCTCCTCTCCATTAAAACTAGATCCCCCTTACACTTAATGCATCTCAGGAGCTTTGTCATCCAGTTCAAACTAGATCCTCCTTCACTGCTGATTTTAGTTCATTAAGAAAACTCTCTAATCCGTCCATTTTGATCTCAAACAAATATCTGAACGTGTCCGGATCCATGACTCTTATCCCAAGGATATCAAAGAACCACTCCATGAAAAGTTTTCTAAAGCAATCTATTAACCCACCACCATTAATTATATGAAGTCTAGTCCTCTTAAGAGCCATGATTATCCTATCAGACAATTTCTCAATCTTTCCAAACGCGACAAGTATTGCTTTAATATCATAGTCTGGTAGGGCTTCTCTAAGAGCTAGTAATTTAGTTATCGTGGTATAGATATCAATTTTGAAATTTTGAGCCGCTCTCCTACCGATCCTTACCTTGGTCTCCAAGATATAAATTGTCTCATCCTTAACAACTACTCCATCAAGTTCACCAAAATTAACTCCTAAATATTCCTCATAATCGGGAGCATCAAAATCGGCATAATCAGCTTTGCCTAATTCACGGACAATAATGCCTGTTAACATAGCATTTATTAGAAAATCTGATTTGTCTTCTAAGGTGACGAGGGGGAAGCTTGAAAGTTCATCCACCAAGCTTTCATCTATATCTTTAATTACTACTGAGGGAACAATGCCATAAATGCAACTAGCGAGATAAGCATCCATTAATTCCGTGTTTTCACCCATATCTTCTAGGAAACTAGCATCAAAATTATGTCTAGAAGCTCTCCATTTGGCCAGAAATCTAGAGGATTCGCTCAAAATATCTCTAATTGTCCAGTCATTTGATAACCCAGCTAGCCAGCCATCCTTAACCCTCACTAATGTGATATCGGCATTTGAGAAAGAATCCCAGAAGAGAACAAATTTCTCACTAGTCAGTAATCTGCTTAGAATGATTCCATCTATTACTGGAGCAATTAATTTCTCCGACTCAGAATTTGTCCTTAATGCTTTTAAGATAGTTTCCAATAGTCTTATACGAAATTCTCTGAGCATATCTCACATCACTATAAATTCCCTACTAGTACTAAATTTAAGGCATGTAATTGATGTAATTAAAAATAATGAGAATTTTTATACTGAATCAGAACATTCGTACAACTTATCCAAGCTTCTTCATTCTACTCTCTCTTACCATTCTTGACCATTTCTCCGCCAGCAAGTCTCTTAGGGGCTTATATACTTTTTCATAAAATTTTCTCTGAGAAAGAAGAATTGCAGGATCAAACTCTTTAACAATCTTTATTGCCTCCTCCCATATCTTATCAAATATTGGAGAAAATCTCTCCTCTATCTGCTTCCTAAAGTCTTCCTCGGTCTGTGCTTGACCACCTATTGTGAAGTAGATTTTCCCATTCTTTTTAGTTATGAAAGCTCCTTCGTCTCCTAGAAACCACATGTTCTTCAATTTCTCAATTGGTTTTTTCTTTAGCTCTTCCGGAGGAATGTATCTAGCGGGCATTCTACGCTTCTTGAATCCTTTCTTAGCTGCTGCATAAAAAATCGCACGATTAAGTCCCCAGCTCTTTGCGAGGTAAAGAGGCATTCCTAGAACATAAGCACGAGCGGCCTGAAGAACGGCCATCACTTGGAATCTTCCAATGGACATTTTAAAAGACCATTCAAAATACATGCCTCACTTTACAGAGTTTATTCTTGGAGCATAACCTATATTAACTATAGTTTTATCTAGATATGACGAAACCGAAGAAACCTATGCAGATATCCTATAGCACCATCTATTAGTATTCTTGGCTTAAGCGAGAGAAAGAATGCTCTTGAGGGATATAATTCTTTAATATGGCATGTTATCTTTTCAACTTTGTATTCCGTCTTCTTCCTAAAGCTTTTCTTTACCAAATTTCTTTCTCTACTCAATATTTTTTCAATCAGTTCTTTTCCTTGTTCCTCTGAAATGATTCCTTTTCTCACTTTTTCTTCCAGGAGAATCCTCGTAGCAATATATGTAGCCAAAGCTATTTCTTCCCGGTGCATCTCTAGTGACTCATAATTCATCATCTCAATCCATAAATCCTTATTAAGAGCTTTAGAATAATCTGCTAGTCTTCTATAAAGGATTCTATACCCATATCTACTCGGATAATCGTAAGCTAGACTACCAGGATCTATAAACGGAGCTAGAGGAGCTATGAAAGCATCTATTTTACCAGGGATTAATAATTTTCCAGCAAACTTAGCCGTGCTTATTGCTGATGATATGTCCTGATGCGGAATTCCTATCATGAAATAAACGTCTAATCGGTTAAAATTCAGCGCAACAGCATTTCTTAAAAACCTGAGCAACTGGGAAGTGGTGTATGGTCTCCCATATAGTAATCTCAGCTCCGTATCGTGAGTCTCAGGCGAAATCTGGAGATAAACCTCATCACTAGCTTTTCTATACTCTTCAAGCAACTCTTTCCCGGGAGGACGGAAAAACTCAAAAATCAGGGGCGAATCAATCCTCTCTTCTCTAATTGCTCTGAGTATCTCCTTAGCCATACCCGTTTGCTGGAGATCACCAACAAAAAATATTGAAGCCTTTATTCTCTCACTAATGGATAATACTTCTTCAACAATCTTTTCAGGCTTTTTAATAGCCAGTCTATTCCTATTAAAATATTTTTTAAAAGCATATGCTGAACCACCACACGCAGCACAATTCATTGTGCATCCTTTAACTGTAAAAACGGCTGTTATGGGTGCTTGAATAAAGTTCGCAAAAGGAAGAGAGTCTAACCAACCATCTCTTGTAGCGCATCTCACAAATACGCTATGATCTATGGAGTCTAGCTCGTTAGGTACGTAATTAAAATTATTCTCAATAATCTTTTTATCCTTCTTCCATACTAAGTTAGGGACTCTAGACAATTCCTCTACATCATTATCTAAGAGTTCCAGGAGGATTCTAACGGGTTCCTCCGTTGTGTCTCCCCGTATAATATAATCAATAAATGGAAGCTTGATCAAATCTTTCCAGAAAACTGTTGAAGAGAGCCCACCTAGGAGAATGGGTGCTTCATGTATTTCCTTGATTTTTTTCGCCACCCATAATGCCCCATTTAAATGAACCAGCCAATGAAGGCTTACTCCGTAAACCCTTGCCTTTATTTTTTCTAATGCCTTACTCATGTCAAACTTACGGGACAGAAGAGCCCTAGCCGCTAAATTGATTATTTTTACTTTAAACCCCCTTTTCTCAAGATAGACTTGAAGAGAAACTAAACCTAAAGGAAATGTATCAAATATCGGGTAGGATGGTATAACATCACTTATAGGCCCAAAATCAATATTCCTAGACCTAAAATTGGGAAATGCAGGAGCATGTATCAGCGCTAAATCGTACATTCTTAATCCTCCAGCAAATCTAAGACAAAATGAAGCAGATCCTTCTCAGTCAAGACTTTGATGCCAGGAGTCTTTAATTCAAAATTGCCTCGCTTAATAACGCCGATTAATCTCTCCTTAATAATGTTTAAGTAGTATTGAACTTCTCTAAGATCCCTAGCTATTACGACTTTTCTTATATCTGGATGGGATGAGACTATTTTGGAGAATCCCTCAATGAGGATGACATCGGGATTTTTGGACATTAAATATTCTAATGCATAATTGAAAGCCTCCTCAGAACTCTTGATAATATCATCAATTATAGCCATTCTCTTCTCAGAAATACCAATAACAATCTTAGCTCCAGCCCTCTTATGTCTCCATGTATCCTTACCTTCAGCATTAACTTCAAAATAATCATGAGCAATATGCTTTATAGTGACTACCTTTAACCCTCGCATAGTTAATTCTTGCGTTAGAAACTCAATAATTTTAGTCTTTCCAGAATCCTTATGTCCTAATATAGCGATTATTATAGGCCTCATTCTAATCACATCGTAAGACATATCATTCTCTCAATATTTTCTCATACAAATTATTATGCCAAACCTTTTTATGTCAATGCTCTCGTCATTTATGAGAAATTGCAATACTGAACGCACACCTTATTATCAAATACTTACGCATCATAGAAGAGGCTAACATAGAGAGGCTAAGAAATTAATTAAAGTAAAAATGGGAAAGTTTTATTCTAAGACGATATAACCCCTGTGCTTAGAATTCTCAGCAATGGGTCTGGATATAATCCCAGAGCGATTATCAATATAGTCAAGACAGTAATTGGTAAGCTGTACCCTACGTTGAATCCCCTCGTAATACTTTCTCTCTTTGCCTCCTCGATATAGACATTCTTTATTATTCTGGCATAGTAGAATAAAGAAATCACGCTGTTTATTACTCCTATAAGGGCTAATAAGGGATATCCGTTTTCCACAGCTCCTAAGAATATGTAATATTTGCTCCAAAAGCCTGCTAGTGGAGGAATTCCAGCAAGAGATAGCATCATGATCGTTAGGGATGCTCCAGTACCAGGAGCAATCTTTCTTAACCCCATGTAATCGTCTATCAGATCGGATCCTACTAGATCAGTTACGCCTCTAGCTGCGACAAAGCTAGCTATCTTCATAATTGCATGCGTTAACACATGAAACATTGCTCCAATAATAATTACTGGAGATGAACCTGGTGCACCAAACACAATGAGCATATAGCCAGCATGAGCAATACTGCTCCAAGCAAGCATTCGCTTCATTTTATCTTGCACTAATGCTGCTAAATTAGCATAAGTCATTGTTATGATAGCTAAGATGGCGAAGATAGGGGCCCAGAAATCCTTTATCGGCATAA
>JAHKLG010000064.1 GCA_029856625.1 Candidatus Njordarchaeota archaeon
AACGCTATTCTTCTCATAATATCTGAGAAAGTAATGTTCTCTGTAATGTTCTCTATTTTTCCTTGCAGAACATCCATGACTATTTGAGTCAGATATATTTGTCTAGTTCCCACCTTAATAGCTAGTATTGGTGGGACTGGAATCTGAATAGCACTTTGAGACTTTATTGTGTTATTCTCAACTACGAGATAAGAAATGCTTAGATTCGCTCCCCATGCATAATAGTTTATGTCTATTCGCTTACTGATAAGAGTTATTGTGCCATTGATCGAGATTTTTTGAGAACCCATAAGATCTTGAGTAGATGTGTTATAAACCTTGACTATCCCAAGAAGTTTAATATCATAGATAACATTATTAGGCGAGAAAACAGTCATGTTGTATCCAGGACTCGCGGAAACATTAGCTACTGGGACAATTAATAGTAAAATCAATAATCCAATAAAGATAGTTCGAACATTCATTTTTAACCCCTGATAAGTCAAAGATAAGACTGCTCACTATAGTATTTAAACATATTTTTTCTAACATCACAGTATAATGATTAATGATGTTTGGACTCCTCATTAAATATACTTATAAAATCCTAATTACTCTTAGGCATTTTAAATAGATGTGCATTCACATAATTATGTGAATACACTATGGTGATCCACATGCCTAATATTACATTATCTCTACCCGAGGAATTGTACAGGAAGATGAAGAAGTATCCTGAAATAAAGTGGAGCGTTGTGATCAGGAAGTATCTTGAAGAGTACATTAGAAAGCTTGAGTATGTTGAGGAGGCAAGAACGGAGGAAATTCTTCGAAATCTGGAATCACTTGAGGGAGAGCTAAGAAAAATTAGTGATGAGGCCGCAATTAATTTCGCTATGGGGGCGGTGAGAAAGAGATGGAGAAGAAACTCTACGACACGAGTATCCTCATAGATCTCTGGAATTCAAATATTAGAAGCCTAGAAGCCTACACAACGATATTCAGCATAATTGAGTTTCCTAAGGCATTACTTATCAAGAATCTAATAGTACTTTATCCTACTAGAGAAGATTTTGATGCAGCCATACTGATTGCGAAGGATTTGCTTAAGATAGGGAAACCGGTGGGCGCCATAGATATCATAATAGCAAGTATAGCGTTAAGAAAGGGTCTAGTGATTGTTACGAGTGATTCGGATTTCGAATACATAAAGAAGGTTCGACCAGATCTTAAAGTAGAGTTGAAATAATTATGAATCCAGCATACTAAGTATATTTTTGAGGAATCCTTGAAGAGGCTTATTTGCCGAGGAGATTCAATGCCGATGAGATTAGATTACCGAGTAAGAGTTTTGGAAAAGAGTGAATTAAGAGATTTTGTAGGCGTTTTCATCTTTGACTGGATTCTCAATATGGTTAAGAATGTTTCTAAGAGATTTCGTGGGGCATTCTCATTTAAAAGTTGGTGTTCGGCTATTCATGTAAAGGCTATGAAATCACTTAACAATGAGCCTTTCTATACTGGATGTTTAACTAAGGATGAAGAGTATTCCATAGGAATTGCTTTCTTAAACGATTATTTAGGCGAAATTTTGAGTAGAAAACTTCTAGATTCAGACAAAATCATGTCTGGTCCCCTAAAGCTATCCGTTGAGGCCATAAAAGTTAGGAGGAACTCTTTTAGAGAATTATACCATGCAAAGATTTCGTCTAGGATAGGCTTGTTATTTGAGACGCCTACGGTTTTGGGGGATTATAAAACTCACGCTAATTTGTTTCCGGAACCGCCTAGATTATTTGAGAGAATCTTAGACGTGTGGAACAAGTTTGCTCCTAAAAACCTTATTCTTCCTCGAAACCCTCTCATTAATTGGGCTAGGGAAAATATGCGCGTAAGAAGTTATAAATTAAGGGCAAGGTCATTCAGCATAAGGGATGAATTTGTTAAGGGATTCTTCGGGCGATTAGAGATTATATGTCAAACAAGAGAAGGGCTTGAATACTTCGCCCCGCTTCTCAATTTTCTCGAATATGCTAATATAGGAGAGAAAAATTACTATGGCTTTGGAGCTATAAGCTATACAGATCTATCGGGAATACATCCAAAATAATTGTTCAAAATTCAGTTAATAGAGATGGTGAGTGAATTCTTATGCCCACTTTAATAACCTATAAAATCACCCCAGCTAGTACTGGGTACTTAGCTCCATATACGGGTGGATACATAAGAGGCTTATTCTTATCCCTTGTTAAAAATATAGATCCAGCCTTAGCAGAGATTCTTCATGAAACGCGAATGATAAAGCCTTATGCCATAAAGCCTCTGAGACCGATCAATGAGAAAATGCGAATAGATAGAGGAGGGTGGAGAATACATAAAAACATGAAACTAATATTCGATATTTCCTTAATTGATGATGAATTAAAAGAAATACTATTTAAACAATTCCTAACACTCAATAGAGTTAAGATAGGTAACCTAGAATTCAAGATTGAAGAAATAGAAGTAAAATTCGAAAGATTCGAACAGATGTTTCAAGCAGAAAAGAGCCCTCAAGTAGAAATAATATTCGCCACCCCAACATGTTTTAAGGATCCCATAACGAGATACTACTTATATCCTAGACCAGATAAGATATTTTATAATCTCCTAAAGATATGGAATACGTATGCTCCAGAGAGTGTTAGGATCGAGAAAAATGATTTAGATAAAGAGCTTAGTATGATAGATATCCATGAATATCAGATAGTTACACGGGAAGTATTCATCGATGAGAATATAAAGATATTAGGGTTTAAGGGCAGTATACGCTTAGATATTAAAAACTTCGAGGATACAAAGGCAGTATTTCCGCTTCTAGCTCTCTCAAAATACTCTAATGTGGGTTATGGAAGAACATATGGACTTGGTTCTGTAATGATTACTAAGAAGACAGAGCAAAATTAACATGAAAGAAAAATTGTTCCAATTGATAGCCAAAAAACTGGGGTAAGTAAAAACTAATTCTATAAATTGTATTCGAATCGATCCCTCGGATCCTTCCGCTTTCTCATTGTCTCGAGACTACCCATGCGTCTAATGGATTGAAACTTTTTTATTTTTTCTAATATTGAGACTACTAAGAAGAATTGCTATGGTGTTGCTCCTTGTTCGGCATTAAAGCTACCGTGTTGTTTGATGGTATTTCTAAGAAAGAGAACGTCTACATTGTAATTGATGGAGACAAAATAGTTGAAGTGACAGAGAAAAAACCAGATATAGAGATCCAATATGAGGGGGTTGTTACCCCTGCATTCATTGATGGCCATAGCCATATCGGTATGGCGAGGCACGGTGAGCCATCCGATGAGGAGGAAACCAATGAGCACGCAGATATATTCTTACCGACCCTTGATCCTCTGGATAGCATATATTTTGATGACAAGTACTTCATGGACGCTGTAGAGTTTGGTGTCCTATATTCTTGTGTTACTCCTGGAAGTGGGAATTTACTAGGTGGAAAAGCAGTAATCATAAGAAACTTCGCTAAGGATAGAGATGAGGCCTTCATAAGGCATCATGGATACAAAATGGCGCTAGGATTTAATCCTAGATCAACATGGGAGTGGCGAGGAAAGCGCTATAGAACAAGGATGGGAGTCTATGCACTATTAAGAGATGAATTCACTAATGTGTTGAGAAAAAAGAGGAAACTTGAGCTTGATAAGAAGGAAAAGCTCAGAGAGGCAAAGAAAAAGCTTGAAAAAGGAGAGATTACGAAAGAAGAGTATGAGGAGATTGTAAAGGAGATCGAAGAAAAAATCGATTTGGAGTTCGAATTATATGAAAAAGCATTACTAGAGATATTAAATCGTAAGAAGGTGCTTAAGACTCATGTGCATAAGGAAGATGATGTACTCTTCTTATTAAGACTTATAAAGGAGTTTAATTTGAAAGCAACAGCTGATCACTTAGGAGATGTTCATCGAGTAGAAATATTCCGCAAAATAAAGGAGGCTAATGTACCCATTATCTATGGTCCAATAGACTCCTTCGCATACAAAACAGAGCTAAAGCATGACACATATAAAAACGTGAAAGCTCTCATAGAATCGAAAGCAAAATTCACGCTAATGACGGATCATCCAGTAATGCTGGCAAGAAACCTCCACTTACAGCTAAGATATTTCCTAATGTATGGCCTGTCGGAGGAAAAAGCAATATCAATAATAACTAAGGAAGCAGCCGAAATTCTCGGAATCTCAGATATATTAGGAACTGTTGAGCCAGGAAAACTAGCTAGTTTAGTTATATGGAATACGAATCCATTTTACCTAGGGGCACACCCAATTGCTATAATAGCAGAGGGGAAAGTGATATATAAGAAATAAACACATAAGCGATGAAAAAGCTCTTCTTCATTTTTAATCTATGGTTTTTTATCCTCCTTATTTCTTAATTTCAAATCCAAGCCAAATAATTAAGCAAGTTATCCTCTCAGAACTTTTCTTGATTAAATTATGTCAATTTAGAAGCATTTAATGGGATGAAGACTACTTAAGAAACTTTTCATGACATTTCCTAGTATAAGAAGGAGCATCGATGATCTCGCGTAATGGGACCGTGCATAGTTAAAAGTCTTTAAACCTATAGGCTTGTATTTATGATTATATTATATTTGAGCATACTATAGTTACTAATTCTACTAACTTGAGGCTCTTGGTGATTAATGTGGTTAGGTTAATCCCCCCGGTGGAAGAACTCACTATTGAGAATTTCAAGGAGGCTTTTAAGAGAATCCTTGAGTATAAGAGAAGGGCTGGTATTACTCCGTTATTAGATAATCCATCAGATCAAGAATTATTTGCAAGAGCTGCTCTTTATGGTATTCATTATAGGAATGGTGCTTGGGGCTGGGCTTCAAATATTTGGCATAGATCTGCAGCAAATACTGTTGTTATTAACAGTGATGATGAGCTCCAGTATGAACATAAAGTATTGATGCTCAGAGTCCTTGAGCATATTCTTGCCCAAGGACCGTTAATTAAGGTTGATGGCTATGTTGGTAAGCCGGGAACCAAGGCTCAGATGCACGCAACTGTTTATGTTGATCCTCAGTTCCCAGATATAGCATATAGATGGAAGCGATTAGTTTTCCCCGCTCCTCCAGATGAGAAACCAGATGTGGAAGTTATTGTTATCCCTCATTATTTGCGAAATCCTAACATCCCAGGAACAAATAGGATGCTAATGGTCATGCGTTTCCCGCATCACGATCTAACTATAATTACTGCAAGTAGTTATCAGGGCGAAGTGAAAAAAGCTGTATTAACTCACTGGATTTATCATGTTTATAAGAGAGGAGGGACTGGAGAACACGCTTCTTTGAGAGAATTCACTGTAAAGCGAGTTGATGGTAGTTGGAAGAGAATTGTTCTAGCAATATGGGGTCTCACAGGTACTGGTAAATCTACTCATGGTCTCTATGTATGGACACCAAGAAACGCGAAAATATACATTGAAAAATTCGGCATCAATCCTCTAGAATATGTGAAAGATCAAGCAATTAAGAATGACGACATTATTGCCATCTTCGAGGACACGGTCATTGGCTCTGAGAGAGGATGCTGGACGAAGACAGAGGATTTAACACCAGAGCAGGAAGCTATGTGGAGAGCCGCAACAAGCCCTAGAGCTCTTCATGAGAATACCGATTTCGACCAAGATGGTAATCCCATATTCACAGGTGAGGTATTCCAGTACTTCGGGGCTCCTAATAAGAATTCCAGAAGCGTTATTTATTTAGAGGATACCGGATATTTTGATGGAGACACACAATCAAGTGGACCATTAACCACCGCTGTTTTCCTGAGTCCGGGATACTTTACTGAATATGCATGGGTAAAGATTGTTGATCCAGCACTAGCAGCCAAAGCACTAGCAGATGGGAGAACTATAGGTCACCCAGCACAGGCTAAAGAGGTTGTCGGTAGGATCAGATATGTCGCAAGATTCGCCCAGCCATTCACAATCGGGGTTACTAATACGGCTCATGTAGTTAGGTTCTACCAATTCCTGAAGAAGAGAATTGAAATGGGAGACCCTATAGAGGTCTATATGTTCAATACTACTGGGAGAATAATTGCTAAATATGAGTGGGTGGAGAAGGAATTTGATGGTAAGAAATTAGAGGTGCCTGAACCAGTTCTTGTTGAGGTAAAGGGAATACCAAAACCAGTTGGAGGCACTCAACCAACCATTGAGGAGACGGAGCTGTTCCTCTTACAAGCAGTAAGGGGAGCTGTTAAATACAAGCCTCATCCAGTCTGGGGAGAAAAAGTCCTTATACCAGCCGAGGTTCCTGGATTATCACAGAAACGCTTAAGAGAGCTCGAGCCAACATCCTATGTCTCAATGGAGGAATTTAAGCGATTGCTTAAGGCACAAATAGAGGTTAGTAAGTACTATCTGAAGAAGAACTGCCCAGGATTGCCCGAGGAGATATTCAACGCAATGGACTTTGAAGACTAATCTCTTTTTTGTTCCATAGGAGGATTATGTCGAGATGGATAGAGATGTTCTCCTAATTAGTTTTTCAACAAAATTTATTGATTTTTTCTCATGCACTATCCTTCGGGGTAAAATTTAGATGCAGAAATCGTTGCATTAAATACGCCAATTATTAGGAGATCTCATTGTCTCTTCACTTCTATTCGTTAACTTTTATTACCATACTAAAAAATGCAGAAAACTTTCTATAGCTATTAAGTTTTAATAATTTATGCTATTTTAGAATGGGATCGCCAGATGGCGGTTCCAGAACCAATCAGCATTCTATTATTGGGTGGTTTGATTTTACTATTCCTCTTATTAGTCTTAAGATTACGAATTATTTTCTTCTTAAGAGATATTAAAAGAATGCCATTGGAGCAATTTTACAAATATCTTCGGATGATTGATGATCAAAATTTAGATAAAATAGTAGCACTGCTTAATAAAAAACGTGATGATGAGCGATTCTTTGAGCACTACATTGTAGCTACATCGTATAAATATCTACGCAAAAAGAAAACCGATGAGGCTGTTTCATACATGATAGATAGGAGGATTTCTTCGGCTTGTGCCGCCTTACTAGTAAACATGGCCCTACAAGAGAAATACTTATTACTCGCTTATAAAGTAGCACATAAACACTTCATCGAACTAAATAAGAT